>JAKDMR010000216.1 GCA_030452275.1 Candidatus Nitrosocosmicus sp.
CCGATGGTCCTCTTTAGTCTAAACTTTATCCTGCTGCATCCAAACCCCATGGTTATTCTGAGATCAAGGATTGTTTTTTCTACTTCTGGTGTTACTTTCTTGTACTTGATGGTATGGGGTCTTCTAGAGAGATCCGACAATCCCTCAATTCCTTTCTCTTTGAACTTATTCTTCCATTTGTAGTAACTCTTTCTGGATGTACCGTATCTTTTGCAAATATCAGATACGGAATCACCAGTTCTTTCCTTTTCATGTATTAGGTTAAACTTTTCTATGATTTCTAATTTCATATGATTACACTTTCTGTTGACTATATACAACAGTAGAAGTGTCACCTATGTCTGGACTTACAACAATTAATAATGATAATTCGGCTAGACAAGGTCAAAATTAAGTCAAGTGTCATAGATGTTGTCATTATTCCATGTTCCAAATTTATTTTCCAGATAGTTTGATACCGCATCCTTCTGTTCTTCCATGTTTGCGTAAAATTTGTTAGCACATACATCTGACTTTATCTGCTGGTTTATCCTTCTTTCATTTGGATTTAGATATGGTGCTTTCTTTGGAAGATAGACCACGGTAAGCCAGTCTTTCTGATCTTTGACGTACTCTTTCGTCATCTTGCTTGTGTGATATGAAGCGTTGTCCCAGATTATTATCAGTCTTTTCCAGCAGTTTTTTGATACACGCGTCTTGATGGCCTCTAGATATTCTATGGTAGTGGTGGAGTTCATTTTATCATAAAAGTCGTATATCAAACTTTGACCTGGCCATAACGCGGATATGTACGTAGAAAACTTCTTCCTACCTCCGGTATGCCCTATCTTTTGTTGTTCTCCTCTCTCAAAGCTCATAGACTTTCTTATACAGGGTTTCTGCGTTATTGTAGTTTCATCTTCAAATGCCAGCATCACTCTTTTTTTTCAAAGCTGATGCTATCTGCTTGTAGTTTTCCACTCTCGCTTTCCCTTCTTCATAGTCAGGTCCGTGTAACAATTCCAATTTGGGCCTCTTACATCTAATACCCATATCCCTAGTTATTCTCTTCTGTAAATGTCTAAAGCTGATTTGGATTCCAAGCCCGTCTGTAAGACATCTTGCAAGATCTTAGGCTCCATGTGTTCCTGAGATAGCCAAATATGTGCGGGTCGTTAAATAACACCGAAAGAATAATCTCTTTATCTTCATCCATAATCCTAGATTTTGCTCCCCCTGGTTTCTTGTTTTTTAGTCCGTTGATTCCTTCCTTTATGTAGGCAGCAATCCATCTTTGTACCGATCTGCTACTAATTTCATACTCCTTGGCTATCTCTAGATAGGTTCTACTTCCTTCACTTTTCCGTAGTACAGCCAAATACTTTCGATACTCATCTTTCTTACTGGTAGACTTCATCGATGAGTTTAACATCTTCTTTTGCTGTATAGATAGTAAGGCTAATTGTGGAAGGATGATTCACAAAATAGATGTATCCTGCTTCCATTAAGCTTTGTCTATACAAACTTCTAGACCTTGTTGTAAATTAAATACGACAAGAATTAAGACACTTCAATTACTACTTACCGATTAAAACACGGATTGATCTACTAGTGATTTATTATATAGTAAGAATTAAAAATGTGAGAAATATTAAATTAATTTTCTTCGCTTATTATCGGACCTGCAGCTGATAGAGCAAATGACGTTATAATGTATTCGACTTGTGGTAGATACTTATTATAATTAACTTGATCATCAGCATGATAAATGATTCCGATAAATCCATCACTATTTTCATCCAATGTAACGACCTGAAGGGTCTTAGTGTTAGAAGATTCATAACCTAAAGAACGTTCGAATGCAGTCACAGTATTAAAATAAGTTCCGGATGCTCTAAATGCAGGTTGGTCAGCTAACAATGTTGTACTATTCCTATAATAGGTATTAAATTTGAAATTTTCATTTTCTTTTACAAACTCATCACCAAAGTTCCTCAATGATTGATCATCTTCTCGTGGGATAAATATGACATATGCTGAGGCAGTATCATCAGGAGCACTAAATGTGACAATCTGATATGCATTACTACCAGAACCTATTCCCCAAGATTCCGGATACTCAAGACTAAATCCTAAATCATTATCAGCATATGACAAGAATGAATTATTGCTTGTGCCATTTACGTTTTCAGAAGTATCATCTTCATTAATTATTTTTGCTTCTGGAATTTCTAATTGCGCATTTACAGGATTAAAAGTATTAGCTCCCAAGGCTATTATGAAGAGAATAATACCTAATGATAAGCTACTCTTGCTAACCATTATAGAAATCATTCAGTTCTTCCGCCCTGTAAAATTAATGTAGCTTCATCATCTTCAATTGTAAGTGAACCATTAGCAACCCTATAGCCAATGTCGGGTGAAAACAGAGCTGTGTTGGCCTCTCCTAGATTAAATTTTCCTGTTAAGAATTCTGTAGTAGTATCATCATTCTCCAATGTTTCTCTTACGTTCAATGAGGAACCTATATTCATCACACTTGATCGTGTGCCTTCTTCCTCTTCAATACCTACTTTTAGAACCCCATTGAATAAATACTGACCAGCTAATACTGAGCTCAATTTTCCGTCATCTAATTCAAATTCGCAGTTATTTGTAGGACATAGTGTGCTATTGGGGCTTAAATTTAATCCAAAACCCTCCACCTCATACATTATAAAATTATCAATCAAACTATCTTGCTTGTCTAATGTAGCTTTTAAAGCAAATTCTTCTACACTCTTAGTTCCATTGTCATTTATAGAAGTCGATGGATTAATATTTGAAGATTCATCACTACTTTGAACCTCTGGTATTTCTAGACCGAATGTGGGTGTATGTTTGACATTTGTCACAGAAATTGAAAATATTGTGAATGTAGCCAATAAAATTAATGTAGTGTATTTCAAATACATTATGGAACAAATATTTGAATTTATTTAAAAACTTTAATAGAAGTTTTTACTGTTATAAGATTACATAAATTATGTCATTAATTAAGAGTCAAATTAAGTGTAAAGTTAATTTCAAATTTCAAAAATAGAAGCTACTCATCAGTAGCCACAATTTTGTAACTATTTATTGCATCTAAACTGCTTACATCACTTTGACCTATCATGAATTCAAATGGAGCTGATTCCTGAGATGAAATTGTAGAAGGCTTCGTAAAAGTATTATCAGTACCTATTACATTATTATCTTCATCGTAGAGCGTTGCAATAACTTCAACAAATTCTTTCTCTGTAGAAGCTGCATTATGCACTTCTCCTACTATATGAAAATAGTCTCCTTCAAAGTAGGTAGTTGCGCTAGTAACACTCAAATCAGATTGTGATGTAGATTCAATTCTTTCTACTTCCCTGTCACTATTATCGCCATTTTCTTGTCTTTCTAGTTCTTTTTCGACTGCTCTATCAAATTTGTCTTTTAATCGTTCTTGTTCTTCTTCATCGTCATAGCGAACTGTTGCAGTATTTGTATTGGATATGATCTCGGTTTCTTCAAGATCAGTAAGTGTAACATTAACCGTTAAAGTAGATAACGAATCATCGGTAAATTCTGTATTCAGAAATATCGTTCCGGATTCTGCAATCGAAAAACCATCTGTAAATGAAGTTGTCTTTATCTGTGTTCCATTAGGTGCAAAAACTTCCATTACAGTGTTTATCCGTGAACCACTCAAAGACGGATCGATTGTAGTATAATTTACTAGTACATCTAGATTATTAGTTGTATCACTAATTGGAATAAATTGGGTTTCATAAAGATCGATGGTAATTTTTTCCATTATTTGTGCACTTGCATAATCAAATTTATCTATAGAATTCAAACACAGAAAGCCTGTAATTACTATGGAGGAAAATATCAACAAAATTCTAATACCTTCCGAAGTATTCTTAAACATCAATTTCAGAATTATTGAACCATTATATATAAACATGTTAGAATCCATTATTGGATTTGAGTCGAAAATAGGGAAAATAATTTCATGACATATTTAATTGGTCACAATTAACTCCAAATCCTATTTTAAGGAAAGTAATATTCATGTGAGAAGTGAAGACGGTGAAGGCTGCTGTGAAGGCTTTGGAAGGGGTGACAGTCATTTTTGCAATAACTCGTATAGTTCAAAATTCTCTTTCTTTAGATTTTCTAAACTAATATACGGAAAACATTAATTGGATTTTAGTTGTTCGTTGATTGTTTCAAATCATTGGATTGATTGTAATACCATACACTTGATTGTAATACATTCAGTACTGATAATAATTTAGTGAAATAACCTTTATGCAGTGTTAATGTCGGATGCTGGTAAAATCCGATACAAACCCCCTGTAAAGCTGAGAACATATAGATAACCATCAGGACCAACTTCAATATCGGCTATACTTCCAAACTGTCTTGTTGCATGATTCATCTATTTCCCAAAATATTTAGCTAACTTCTTTCCAT
>JAKDMR010000217.1 GCA_030452275.1 Candidatus Nitrosocosmicus sp.
TATTGATAATACTCCAAAGAATGAAATAATTGATTTTATCAAAAATGTCGCCTTTTACCGATCCTAATAATTTACGATTAGGAGGTTTATCGATGAATTTAGAAAAAATAAAACTTATGGTGATTTTTTTCTAAAGTAAGCGTCGATGATTTATCAAATGAAGAAATATCTGATTTTATCAAAAGATCTTTTCCTTTTACTGACTCTAACTATCTTAGACTCTACTTTACGAGGAATTCTCTTAATTCCAAGTTTTTTACAACCCAAAACCAGTTCGAAGCGACCCCTAATGTTTGGCTTTTAATGATAGAATAAGATTTCTAATCTTCATCAATGAAATATCCTTCTTACAATTGAAAATGATTTATTGTAGAATAATAAACACCATCTAATAATTCACAATATCTTCTGATATCATAATTGTTATTGTCTTTATTGACTAATTCGAGTGGTAATGCTCTTTCGAGATGGTTTTTAGAATTAAAGTCTGTGATTATATATTTAATTTCTTCTCCTGCAAACAATGATTTGCCATGTTTTGACAAGTTCTTTAATACACAATTCTCAAGGGTCTTTCTATTTTTGTATTCATCGCTATTCTTGGAAATTTTTTTGGTAAAAACAAGATCGTGTAGAGGAACCTTTCTGTGAAACAACAAATATCTATATTTTTGATGAATTAGTTCCATATAAGGTAGTGATTTCTTAACTTCATCAATGCTATCAAATTTAGACATGGTCTGCAATAACTCATTTTGGAACTTTGCAAAAATTGGCGGAGTATCATGTCTTCGTGTTTCAATGCCTCTACATTTGATAGTACCATCTTCATATACCCCAAAATATCTATTCAAAGCAGGCAATTCTGGATTCGTTTTAGATGAGTCAAAAATGATCCACTTGTACACTCCTTCAAATGAAATAGAGAATCCTGTTTGCTGCTCTATTTCCTTTTTTTAGGTTTTCGTAGATGATATTTTTTTCAGAATCTCGGATTTCATTTACATCACATCTTTTTATCCATATAGAGTCTACTATGCCATGTATTACTTCAAATCCGTTTTTTTCTGCAATTCTTGAAGTTCTTTGGAGAATATCTCTTGCAAACGCACATACTGCGATATGGGCATCTATTCTACCAAACTTTGAATTGCTGAATCCAAGATATCCAAATGAAGTAACAAGTATCCATTTTAAGGCTGTTTGTCTATTATCATAGCAGTTTCTTAGTTTAATGTCATTATCACTCTTGGTTGTTAGTGAATTTCTTCTCTTCTTGTATTCCAATCGTCTATCTAATACTGTTTTTAAAGTTAGTGGAACTATTCCTGTCTTTTTCTTACATACATGATAGAGATGTTCAAGTTCGGGCACCTTATTATCTGGTTCATTTTTGCAACATTCACAGTTTATGGTTTCTAAAGAAACGTTTTTGAGAAACATGATATTTGGATAAAGTGAAACAAAATCATATTCTGCAACTTTGTTATACGCACCAGGTTTTGATTCAAAAACGGTTCCTCCTTTGTCTGCTTTTAATAGATCAGAGAACGTTTTGAATATTTCCGAAGTTATTGGCTTCCAAGGAATCAAGACATCTCTTTTTTGTGCATTGTAGAAATACAAACTACTGAGACATTTACCGATTGTTGATCTGGAAGCTAATTGCAAGGGCATCCTACATATTCTGGAAATCTCAGCAAGACCATCTGTTCCATTGTCTTTGAAAATAAAAGACGTATTAGTGTCTAGATGAATTCGTCCATACAAAAAGAATGGTCTAGGTTTGAAATACATTTTACCATACGATATGTAAGAGAAGGAAGATGAGCTAAAAGTCGAGTCATCAGAATCTTGTGGACTTGATTTCACAAGATAATTATTTTTTCTTCTTAAAAAGTCTGTATCCTTCTCTCTATTCAGGCTTACCAACAACTGAGTTTCTATACCGTTAGCTTTTGCCCTGTGAAATAAATGCGGAAACAAAAACTGGTCACCCCCAGTTGTTATAATAATATCAGGATCTAATCTATTGAGATCATAGCAAAAAACTAATATTGTTTCAAATTCAGTGTCTTCGGATATTGCATATCTTTCCTTAATATTGTTATCCTCGTCAGTTACAACAACTATAATTTTAGTAATTTCGTTATCGAGGTTATTTGTTATTGATTTTTTATCTGAGACAAAATCAAATGATAGCAATTTAAGATTTGGAATAGTATAATCAAATGAATCTATATTTTCGTTCTTATCAATAGCAAACTCAAACTGTGGGTATTCTTTTTCCAGAGGAGTAGAATTAACAATTGTATATAGACCAAGTGGGCAAAGTTCTTTCTCATAAAAGAAGGATTGTTCTGGTGATATGTCCACGTTGTATAATCTATACTGTCCAAAATTTGTGAAAATCATATTAATAGCATTTGCCAAATCCATCATTTGAAAGGAATTCTTCAGAGTTAGTTTCAGAATAGGTTTTTTACTTTCTCTTGTAGAGGGGTATTCGAATTTATGGACTAATTCGTAATTCTTGATGAAAGATGAAATTATTCTGTTGTTCAATAAAAAATCAGCATCTTTTTCCGAATTGAATGCTACATAAATCGAAGGAGACCAATAATATTCTATCCGTTCTACATTTCCGCTCCTTCTATCCTTGACCCGCAAAATCATTTTGTCTTTCAAGTGGTATGCATCAAATAACCAACCGTTACTAGTATTTTCTAGCATTTCTTGGATGAATTAATAGTACATATCTAGAAGCCTCTGTTTACTCTTAATTAGATGAATTTGTTCCTGCTGATAAATAAGTAAAGCCGTAAAAAGAGATAAAGAGCTAGTTAAATGATTTGCAGACGAGTTCTTATCCTTAGTACTTGAATTTATAGAGTCATGGAATCTATTGTAGCAAGCAACAATCATATTTACAAAAATATCATGGTCTTCTTTGCTTAAACATTCATAGAATTTTTTCCAGTCTTCTACTATTTTATAAAACGCTGATTTGTTTTCGTTGTCCGCTGTCTCATCCAACCAAAAAGTTTGAGAATTAATTAGTCTTGTTCTATCACCCCCTTCATGATTTTTTACATCAATTCTATGATCCTTAGTTATTTCAGCCTGGGTCATACTCCTTAATGTTTTATAATTATGAAAAAGAATACCAAAAATGACTGAATCAATTATCAATGGTTTGGATAAATTTGATAAGGAGTGACAATACAGCTTTGGAATCGAAAACAACCTATCAAATATTTCTTTGTCTTTTTTAGATAGATGCCTCCTAAAGCAAGACCATTTTTGCTTCTCTATATCAATTAGTATCCTATAAGAAGGAATAGAACGACCCATTAAAATGCGCCTGCACTGAATAAATTTTCATCGAGAACGAAATTAGAGAACAAATCAGAAGTCTCTAATAGAGGAATTGACTGTATGATTCTTGAAGCTATACTCACTATCGATACTAACGCAGGAATTAACAGTTATATCGGATCTAACCTTTAACAATAATTCCGGTTGCGTGTTTGTATCTTTGCCTATACTTTTCTTTTTCTTTTTGAAAGTTACTTCATCGATTTTACTAGAATGAATTTCAATACAATTGGAAATCTTGGAGTCTAAAGCGGAAGCCAAATAATGGTAAAGATTGTCATTATTACTATTATCACAAGTTAATATTACAAAATGGTTAGTCGAAATATGGGCTAAGGTATCTAACATCTCATTTACCAATTTTTCATTATATTTGAAATCGGACTTTTTAGATTTTATTCTATTAGAGGAAGAGAATAAAGTATCCAAAAAATCCATAATGATTATCTGTATTTTGCAATTCCTTAACTCATCGATCAGTTTTGGAATTTCATTGATAATGATATTTAATAATTGATAAAATGTAAAAGCCCTAGCAATTATTATTTGATCTAGAATTTTATCAATATCGAATTGACCATTTAACGATTTATTGACCAAATCAAGATATACATATCCTAGGTTATTACCACTACCCGCGTCAACTAAAATTGTCTTTTTTACACTACTACTAAAATTTTTGGTGTTAGTATGATGATCAATACATGCATTCGTAATCAAAGAATATGGAAAAAAATTATGCTGAGATGATTGATTGTAATTAACAATACAAATATTCTTTTTATTATCAAATGAAAGTAGGCTATCGATCTCTGGAATGTCAAATAGCTTTCTATTTATGTCTTGAAATTCATCAAAGGCATTTACAAAGTTGTTCTTTAAATAACAATTAGTAAATCTAGATTCAGGAATCTCCATATTACTTGTCAACACTCTTTGTTAGTAGTTTAATATCTCGTAACTCATGGTGTTTTTTTGACTGTGCACCTGTATTATCGTCTACTGTTATAGAAAGGCAAAAATAAATAACAAAATTTGGTAAATGTATCTCCTTTATCATGTTATATTATTCTATAACATGTTAAT
>JAKDMR010000218.1 GCA_030452275.1 Candidatus Nitrosocosmicus sp.
ATATTACATTACAAAATTTATTATCTTATCTAAATTTCTTTGGAGATGATCTTTTAAGGTCCACTATATCTCTATTTGTCGTAATCAATCCAATCGGTACAATTCCTCTATTTGCTAGCATTACTCAAAAAATGCAAAGAACTGAACGAAATAGGGTTCTAAAGACAGCCGTTATTACTGCAAGTGCTTTACTAATGTTATTTGCAGTTGCAGGAACGCAAATTCTATCTATTTTTGGGATTACTTTATCTAGCTTTATGATTGCTGGCGGGATATTACTTTTTATGGTTTCAATAGAATTGTTAACTCATGGAGGTTGGAGATTTGGAGGAACTGTTTCTGACGAATCAGGTGTTGTCCCGTTGGCATTTCCTTTATTGGCAGGACCAGGTGCCATTACTACGGTGATATTGTCCTTTCAGACCTCGGGTTTAATAATAACAATGTTATCAGTTGCAATTGTTATGGGGATAACTTATATTGTATTCTTTTTAACAGAAACAATATATAGAATACTTGGTAGACGTGGTTCACTAATCATTACTAGAATATTTGCAGTTCTTGTAGCGGCAATTGCAGTGGAATATGTAGTAGATGGTATAAAAACAATATGAACTTATTGGATGTAGTCAATGATGCAAGTTCTTTTGTACTTTATCATTTGGGTTTTTCATAGCAATCTGCTCGCATATCTCGATTATCCTGTTTTTCTGACACTTTTGGGGATGTTTATAATATGTCTTTATTTTTAGCATCTTAAATATGGTTCTAGTGACTTCTTGACGACTATCCGATAGTCCTCATTCTTTAGCCTAAACTTTATCTACTTTTGCATCCAAACCTCTTGATTACTCTAAAGTCAAGTATTGCTTCTTCTGCTACTGGTGTTTGGTATTATGAGGTCTCCTAGAAAGATTTGATAGACCTTCTATCCATTTCTGCTTGTATCTATTCTTCCATTCCTGTAGTACTCTTTATGGATGCACCATAACATTTGCAAATATTATGTACGGTATTGCTATCAGCCAATTCTTTTTCGTGTATTAGAATAGATCACCTTTTCATTAATTTCTATTTGGATTCAACTCTTATCAATAACATGTTACGTGTAACCCATGTTTGTAAGTCACGTCGTCGCTAAATTCAGGACATACAACAGTTAGTTATCAAAATACAATCACACGTTACTAACCTATAAGCAAGATTAACAGCCTATCGTAGATAAATTTCAAATTGTATATTATTTCTTTTTTGAAAAAACCATGTTGCGTGGATTTACAATAGTATCATAATCTTTCTCAGATACATGCCCTGATTTGATAGCCGCTTCTCTAAGACTTGTACCTTCCTTGCTGGCCATATTTGCTATATCAGCTGCTTTATCATAACCAATTTTTGACTTTAACTGGGTTACTAACATTAATGAATTTGATACCAAATCATTCATACGTTTCGTATTAGGTGTTAATCCATCAGGCGAATGATTACTATTATTGTTTTTCTGATACTCTATGTCATTAATGCAGAAATCACAAAATTTTTGACAACCATCAGAAAGAAGATTAATGGAATTTAGCAAATTAAATATAAGAACGGGCTTAAAAACATTCAATTCAAAATTTCCTTGTGAACCAGCCATTCCTATTGTCATATCATTTCCTATTACCTGACAACAAATCATTGTCAATGCTTCACATTGAGTAGGATTTATCTTTCCGGGCATTATTGATGATCCTGGTTCTTTTTGAGGAATTCTGATTTCTCCGATTCCGCATCGGGGGCCTGATGCAAGCCAACGGATGTCATTAGCAATTTTCATAAGAGAACATGCCAAATTTTTTAATACACCACTCATAAGAACAATCGAATCATGGCTTGCTAATAATGCGAATTTGTTAGATGCGGAACGAAAAGGCAAATTAGTTTCTTTTGCTATCGCCATACTCATTTTTTCACCAAACTTTCCAAAAGAACCAAATCCAGTCCCTACAGCTGTACCTCCTATTGCTAGATCATACAACCCCTCTAATGCGTTCTCAATTGATTTTGTGCAAATGTCAAGTTGTGCCACCCAGCCAGAAATTTCTTGACCAAATGTCATCGGAATAGCATCTTGCAAGTGAGTTCTTCCCACCTTTATCACTTGATCATAATCTTTAGACTTTTTACCTAGCGAATCACGCAGATTTAGAATGCTTTGTAGTAGTGGTAATCGAACTCGTTTCAATTTATCTCCACCAACAAAGGTAGACTGTGCTGTCGAGGGAGAATGAAGAGAAACTAGGGAACTACCTTTGATCTCTATTACTGCTGCAATATGCATAGCAGTAGGAAATACATCATTTGAAGATTGTGACATATTGACATCGTCATTAGGGTGCAATGTAACTTTGGAATAATGTAGGGCACGATTAACAATGACTTCATTTATGTTCATATTTGACTGGGTTCCTGAACCTGTCTGCCATACATATAATGGAAAGTGTTCATCTAGATGCCCAGTCAGGATACCATCAACGGCCTTTATAATGGCGTCTGCCTTAGGTTTGGACAGTTTTTTTGTATTTTTATTGTACACACCGTGTGAAGAATTTACTTTGGCAGCGCATTTTTTAATTAACGCTAACGAATATACCAGCTCTAATGGCATTTTGTTATCTCCAATAGAAAAGTGATCGAGAGAGCGCTGGGTTTGAGCCCCCCCCCCAAAACATATTATCTAGAACTTTTATTTCGCCTAGACTGTCTTTTTCTACTCTGTATTTCTTGGCCTCATTTAACTGATTTTGTAATCTGGACTTTATAATATGAAGGTCTTTAATATTCAAATTTATTGGTTTCTTAAGATCTTGGTACATAGTGTCATTATTATTAATTATTGTTTCTAATATTTCACATGTTTCATTTATTATCTTCAAATCTGCTTTAGATATTTCAACTTTTGGCATATAGTAGTTATACTCAAGTGTTGATAGACTATAATATTTCGTCTTGATGTGTCAGATCACTTGCATAATCAGACAGTCTTAAAAAACTAATAGATTGATGTTAATTTTTAACAATATTTACAATATTTTATATGTGTTCCATAGAACGGGTGTTAACATTGCAATATTTTTTTCTAGCATGGTCATTATGCAAAAGATCTATTGATTTACTCGTTATTTATCACCAGCTACAGTTTGTTGCAAGTAATTTTGCTCCACATTCATTTTGTCTGGTCTTACTCCTTCAATTTCTTCGAAATTTTGCTTTATGCCATTTCCTCTTTCTATCTTTCCATCAGGTAAGGTAACAGTACCATTTATGAAACTACTACTTCCATATATAGGATTGAAAACTGAATCAATGTTATCTAGGTCTTCATAGTATTTTGATAGTATTTCCTTGGTTCCATCTTGATTATTAAAAAATCTTCCAATTGCATATATAACTCTTGGGTGATCAGAATGGACCGGTGGTTCTTTTTCTCTAGTAAATGTGAAAATAACTCTGAAGCTGTCCATTTTTCTTGCCATTTTTATTAGCAATTCATAATAAATTACATTCAGAGAGGACTCATCACTTTATTCGTCCCTAATATGCAGAGTAGGATTGCTGTAAAAGAATGTAAGATTTACATCCATATTCTTCACACCATCCATGTACTGAATCAAACCTTGCAGATTCTGCTCCATTAACACCAGACCAGTAAGCAATATTCTTTTCCATTGTTGCAGCAATCCGACTCAGAAAACGATCTTTATTTGGATTCAACCCTACGTTTACTTTATCTCCTTTCTTTAATTGCTCAAAGAAGTATTCAGCAAATCCATCCGCCTTTCCGTGTGATGGATTAATGTAACCACATGGTTTCTCACCTTTGATTGTCAATTCAATCAAATCCCTAACAGGGGACGATGCTATAGAATAAGTACGCTGAACGGTGCTTTCTTCTAACCTCCCTGTGACTGTTGGGCGTTTAAGTAAGGTGCTTATTGTTATGAATTGTCCTATGGTAAATTCAAATTTCTGGGATCCACTTATTGGAGTAAAGGTATAAGAGCCTATCCCAAAATTCGATAGGATTATAGCTCCTTTCCTATCTTGCTAAACTGTGGCCTGTGTTCAGAAGAGAAAAGAGGAGCTAAGGGGTGATAAAGACAATGATCACCATACTATCATCATAAGGATCCCAGACAAATTATGGGATGAGTTTAAGAAGATACTACCTAAAGAAAAACCGTCCAAGACTGTTGGTAGACCAATTGTACCATACAGAAAAGTGCTTGATGGAATTCTCTACGTACTTAGAACAGGATGTCAGTGGAAGATGTTACCTGGAGAATACGGTTCTGGCTCTACCTGTCATCGACGATTTCAAGAGTGGAATGGACTGAACTTATTCAAAAAGGCGTAGATTAGACTATTGAAAATCTATGACAAAGAGATAGGTATCAACTGGACATGGCAG
>JAKDMR010000014.1 GCA_030452275.1 Candidatus Nitrosocosmicus sp.
AATAATTATGTACCTGTTTTTTTCTCAAAACTATAATTCAATTCTAGTAGAAGATTAAATGGCTCTGATTTCTTATATTGTCTTTGAACAGTCATTATAGATCAAAAAGAAAAGTAAATATTCAAATAATAAATAAATGAAAAAAAACTAATGACAATAAAATTATTGGGAATTGCAGGAAGTATGAGGAGCAATTCCTATAGTTTTAAAGCATTAGAACACGCTTTAAAAATAGCTAAGAATAATTATAATGCAGAGATTAATTTATTTGACCTCAGAAAAAATAGATTGCCTATTTATGAACCCAATTTAAATCATGATCAAATTCAAACTGCAGAAAAAGAAAGCTTACAAATGGCAAATACCCTAGTCAAATGGGCAGATGCGATTATTTTGACTTCTCCTGATTATCATGGCTCAATGTCAGGTGTATTAAAGAATTTTTTAGACTATTTTTGGAAGGAATTTTCTGGAAAAACTTTTGGATACATTTGTGCATCTCATGAAAAGGGCCTTACAGTAATGGAACAAATGAGGACCGCGGTGAGACAATGCTACGGTTGGAGTATGCCCTATGGCATCTCAACAAGCTCCGATGACTTTGATGATGCAGGCAACATAACAAACAAAAAAACACTGCTAAGGATAGAAATGCTATCTAGAGATCTAGTGTATTATGGAAAAGCTATTAGAAATCAATTTCTCATAGATGCGTCAAATAAAGTCAAAGAATCTTATTCATTTCTTACATCAAATAAAGGCTGAACAATAATACTAATAAAAGCATTTTATTAGTTTCTACTATAATTTAATGACATAGAAAACAATCATATGTCTTAATGAGAATTTAATTAATAATTACATACCAATTGTACAAAACCAATACAACATCCTTTTTGAAATGGGCAGGTGGAAAGAGAAGGCTAGTTACATTATTAGACAAACTTACACCCACTAACATTGACAGATATTTTGAACCCTTTTTAGGTAGTGGTGCTTTTTTCTTTCATTTGATCCAATCAAGGAAACAGTTTAAAGCTTACTTATCAGATTCAAATCCTCATTTAATTAATACGTATATGGAAGTAAGAGATAATGTAAATGAACTGGTAGAAATCCTGATGGATCATCAAAACGGTTATCATAAAAGTGGAGAAAAGTATTACTATTCTGTTAGAGATGATCAAAGTAACAAAACCACTACAGAAGCTGCAGCGAAGTTTATTTTCTTGAATAAGACATGTTATAATGGATTGTACAGGGTAAACAAGATAGGAAACTTTAATGTTCCCCATGGTAGGTATTTTAATCCAAAAATATGCAACAAAGAGAAGCTTATTGATTGCTCAAGTTTGCTTAATAGTGCGGAAGTAAAGATTGTTTGCGATATTTATAAAAACACTACTTTAAAGTGTAAAGACAATGATTTTGTTTATTTGGATCCTCCCTATTTCCCATTATCAAAAACATCAAACTTTACAGATTACACTAAAGAAAGTTTTGGAATTCAGCAACACAAAGAATTGGCAAGTGAGTTTGAGAGACTAGACAATATTGACTCTAAAGTATTGCTTTCGAATTCTAATTCAGAGTATGTTAAATCATTGTATAAAAAATACTGCATTTTAAAGGTGAAATCTACTAGGAGTATTAACTGCAATGCAGATAGAAGAAGTGATCATCACGACTTGATAATCTCAAATTACAATAGAAGAATAAAAAACTCTGAGAACACAGCCCATAAGTTAAACAAGCCGGTGATATCAAAAATAGTAAGCGACTGATGTATGTATATATGTATGAATGTGCATATATACATACATCCTCATTTAGTTATTAAAAAAACACTTTACAATTCACGAGCTCACTCAGATTAAACCCACCATTCGAAGCTTTTGAGGCAAATAGGTTTCGGATAGATATTTAAATCCATGTTTAAAAAAAGCATCTAATTCACATTTTTCCTTTTTATTTAGAAAGAGATTTAGTTCTTTTTGCCATTGTTTATTTTGCATCCAAGGTTTCTTCTTCATGTCATGGGCTCTATTAATATCTTCATCACTTGCGGTCAACCGAGCAACTTCTGGAATATTATACTGATAAATATCTGAAAACATCATTCCAAGAACCTGAGCATCTGGAGTTACCAGTCTTTCACTATCATAACTCAAAGATTCACTACCAATTTTGTATCTTAACGCAATACCTAAGCCCCAAGGATCTGCATCGGCAAAAACCACTACAGGTTTTTTCCACTGTTCGTTTAGAATCTTTACCATCATTCTTGTTGCACGATCCGGTTCACCCGATCCAGTCAATAAAATAGCGTTGTATTTCTGAATAAAACCAGATTTTCTTATATTATTTAAAACAGTGTCTTTTTCGACCACCATTACAAAGTCCGCCTTGACATCATCTATTTGGACATCTCCCATGTTGGTTGGGATAAGTTGAGATGTGGCTCTACTTCCAAGATTGCAATCTATAATATCACCCCCAACGCGCAATTTTATAGGACCAGAAATCATTCCTTTAGGTTTCGAAGTTACAGAAAACTCTTCTCTTGGGATTCCAGTTAAAAGTTCGACAGCTTTTATAGCATTATCAGAATCCTCTTGGCCCGTCCAAAATTTTTGCTTGTTTTTGTCATCTCCTACATTACTAAGGGTTGCATAATACATCCCTCGAATAGTACTTTCCATATCTTCATCAAGTAGTTTTTTTACCGCATTGGCCATGACCAAATATTGAGCAAAAGTGGGTATTTTCTTTACACTATCGGGACTAACTTCAATTTTTTTGTCACCTGTTGTAAGCATTCTTTTTTCATCTGACCAAATAGTATTATCATATCCTATTTTTGGTAAATCCAAGATAGGCATTTGATTTTGTTTGATTACATCATCAGATATTTTCCTCATAATCCTTTTTATGATAGTCACAAATTCTTGTTTTTTTGCAGTAGACAATGGATAGATTATTTATTTCTTTTTACCCTTATTTACCCTTTTACTATAGGAATCTATCGTTGATTGAACTTCTTTGGTTTTAGATTGATTTTGATTTTGAGGTTTGTTAAAGGATTTATTTGTTTTTGCCCTGTTAACACTTGTTTTCATAGCGAGGCTTTTGTTTTTCTTATTTGTAGTGCCTTTTCCTTTGATAATTAATTTTTTGATAGTTCCTTTGGGTTTTTTATTTTTAGTAACATTTTTTGTAGGGTCAACCTTACTTAATTTGCCAGCTAAGCTCGGATCGACTTTTTTATTGGCCTTTTTCTTACGTTCTAACTTGTTCAAGTTTGGTTTAGAAAAGGCCGTGGTTTTGGTCTTTTGGATATCTTTGGTCTTTTGGATATCTTTGGTCTTTTGGATATCTTTGGTCTTTTGGATATCTTTGGTTTCTTTGATCAGTTGGGCCTCCTGTATGTCAGACTCTAGATCTACATCCGCAAGATCCATTTCTTGAGATGTTTGAACGGGTAAAGGAGAATCAGCAGAAGAAGCGTTACCTATGTCTATGTCTATTTGGGGCTTTTTGGACAAATGATTCTCAATCAATTTAGTAAACGATTCGTTTAATTTTGAATTTTTACTCCCAAGCGATTCATTTATTGAATCTACTATGAATGGCAGATAGTGTTTATAAAGTCTGATCTTATTTTCTGCCTCCTTTAATTTGAGTTCTTTGCGTATTTGTGTACTTAATTTCCTATATAGTTCCGAGAGAGACGATTTCATATAGTATTTCAGTTCGCCTTCTGAAGCAATGCTTTCTTTTCCTGCAGTTTTGTATGGGATTTTGGTTGAACAAATATGGAAAAAAATATGCAACGGCAAAACCTCAATGGCTCTATCTTTTTTTGATTCTTTGTTGACGGAAAATTGTTCCTTTGCTTGTTTTTTGGTGATCCCCATTTTATTAATCTCTACTTCTGATATAACCTCTCTAGCAACGTCGGACCCTTCATCGTATAATAGAGGAATTTTGTTAGCAAAACGATATAACTTGAATGAAGGAATATCACCACCATAAGCCAAGCCAGTTTCAACTACTGTGGGCCTATTATTTATCACACATGTTCTTGATGTATAAGTGGTAAGGACTGGTTTGAGGACTTTAACTGAAAAATTTGATTTTGATAGACTATTTTTGAGTGGTGTGGGTGTGGGCATGGGTGTGGGCGTGGATTCCTCACTTTGTTCTGATTCAATAGTTGATGCAGTAACATTATCGTCGGCTACTTGAGGATTAGGATTAGCATTATTGAGAATGGGCTTTTCAGCTGTGGCCTGGGCTTGGGCTTGGGAGGGGGCTTGGGCTTGGGCTGTAACCGTTACTTCTGTATTATCATTCCCTTTATTTGATACAATAGTATATTCGGACATCATTCCTATTGTAAGAACTTCTCGACCAATAGGGCTAAGATGATCTGTATTAGGATTTTGGAATTTAGTTTTTTTGCAAATGTTTACAATTTTAATAAGATCATGTTCACTGAAATCACCGGTAGGGGTCTTTAATGATAATCCAGTATTAGTAACAATATCCTTTGCTTTTTCATAAGAAAGCTTTTGAAAAGATGAACTTAAAATTTTTGGTAAAGACATTTTTTGAGTTTGGAATTTAGAAATGGCTTTTTTTAAGGTTTTTAGATCCATATCGGAGGGATGGGGCAAGATTTCTTGTGCCGGACTAGGCATTATTGATGTCCTTCTATTAAATTGAAATATACCATCATCTGTTTCAAAGGTTATGGATGAATAAGGATTTACAATACTTGTTTCAGAAACATACTCATAAATTTTGTTCTTTGTAATAGGTAATAACTTTGCCCTCAAAATAACTTCTATCCGAAAACCAGATGTGTCCTGAATACGAGAGTGCTGTTTAGGCAGTAATTTTTTTGACAATACGATAGGTTTATTGGTTCCAATATCAGTTCTTAACTCAAAATAGTATTCATCTTGCTCATCAATTGATTTATTCCACACTTTAATTGGAAAATCGGTATCCTTTGTAGAAAAAGCAGCAACCATTTTCAAACCAACTCCAAAGAGTCCCCTTTGTTGTTTCTCCATGTATTTAGCAGAAGTTAGAAAAGAGCAAACTGCTATGGGCAGTTTATCTGAATTTATCCCAGTTCCGTTATCTTCACACGCCAACATCCACAGATCATTAGCTTGATCAAAAATTTTTAATGAAATTTTAATAGACGGCAGAATCGAAAAACTTTCGCAAGAGTCTAGAGAGTTTTCTATCAGCTCCCTAATGGCCATGTATAAAATACGTTCACCGGTAAAACCAGCTAATGCGGAATTATCCACAAAAAATTCGGATTCTGCCTTCTTATTGTAAATAATTTTATATTTTTCTAGCTTTGTTGTTGATTGAGAGTTATCCTTCTTTAATTCCTCAATTTCTACTTTTACTTGGTCTTCAGCAGGATTTAAGACGGTGGAGGCAGATTTATTCGGCATAAAATACTTTAATTAATATCTTATTTGATTTAATCGTTATTCATCGGTCTTGTATATTACATGCTCAATTTAATCGATTTGAGAACCATATGGGGTAGATGAATTTTTCAATTCCTTTAAAGTAAGTGGAAGAATTTCCACATAATACCTTTTTTTTTCCCTTTGAATAACTAGATAATCAGAGCCAGAGCCAACTATATTTCCATTCAATAATTCTTTAATTTTCACAGCTAAAATAGATACACTAGTCAATATTTTTGGTTTTGCATAATATAGAATATGGTTTTAAAGGTCGATATGATCATGCTAGGCAATCAAGCAGCTAGTCAGCTAGTCGGCCAGTTAATCTGTCAATCAACTGTTTACCTGATTTGGTTTCTAAAGATTAGTGTAAAAATATTTAAGAATTCAACGACCAATGTTCTCCGTGGACGCCCGATGTGTAAATTGCAACAACAAGGCTGATTTTGATATTGAAAAGAATAAGATAAAATGTGAAAAATGTGGAATGGAAATAGATTACGATGATTATATCGAACAGATGAAAGAAAAAGCTGTCACGCTAGCAGATAATTTTCAGTCGGGTTGGGATAAGGGGGGATTTTAAATAATCTAAAATATAACTTGAATACAATTAGTTTGTTGGACAAAAAATAAAAGTTTAGTATGATAATTTCTTTGAACTGAACAAAAGATCTGAGAAAGAATGTAATTTTTAGCAAGATTAATTAAGGCTAAAAATTTATCTAATAAAGACTTTGGTAGAATTTAAAGTAGTTATTTCAGATTCAACGGGTAAAAGCACTAATCAAGAGTTGAAGGATAAGAGTGCTCAACCACTATTAGGTTCTAAGCTTGGAGACATATTAGAATCGTCTATTTTAGGATTTAAGGAAGGGAAAATAAAGTTAACTGGCGGAAGCGACAAATCAGGTACACCTATGAGATCGGATCTGCACGGAGCTACAAAAAAGTATGTCCTCATGACAAGAGGAGTTGGAATGCGAAATCTAGCACCCGGAGAAAGAAAAAGAAAATTGGTCAGGGGAAATATGATCACAGAAGAAATCTATCAATTAAATTGTCGGCTGATTGATGCAACATTGCCTGAAAAAGAACAACAATCTTCAACACAGGAAGAAGCCCAGGTAACTAAATAAATTCAAATTCAAAAAATATTTCTTTTATCTTCATCTCATAATTATCTGGTTTAGCACTTTAAGTAAATTAATATTTGAAAGAAAAAATACAACAGGTATTGCACTGGAAGGATACTTTACCTGAGTGGTATATTCAAAAATATGGTTATCAACCATGTATAAACATAGGTACCTCAGGACATGTAGATCATGGTAAAACTACACTTATTGAAGCTATAACAGGAGTTTGGACAAGCGGTCATAGTGAAGAGCTTCGACGAGGAATTACGATCAAAGTGGGCTATGCAGATGCCGCTTTTTATAAATGTCCCAATTGTCAACCTCCATCAAATTATTCGGTTCAACCTAAATGTGGTATATGTAATTCTGAAGCACAATTATCAAGAGTAGTAAGTTTCGTTGACTCGCCGGGTCATGAAAGTTTAATGGCTAACATGCTTTCTGGTGGTGCGCTTATGGATGGCGCAATATTAGTTGTTGCAGCTAACGAAAAAGTACCTCAGCCACAAACTAGAGAACATCTATTAGCATTGCAGGTATTAGGGATTAAAAACATTGTAATCGTACAAAACAAAGTCGATCTAACTGAAAAAGAAAATGCAATAGAAAATTATAACCAAATAAAAGAATTTGTAAATGGAAGTGTGGCTGAAAATGCTCCAATAATTCCCATATCTGCACAACACAAGGCAAACATCGATGTATTAATCGAATACATTGAGAAATATATTCCCACGCCAGAAAGAATTCACAATAAAAACGGTATAATGCATATATTGAGATCTTTTGATATCAACAAACCAGGTACACCCATTAAAAACATCAAAGGAGGAGTATTAGGAGGGGCTTTAATTCAAGGTGAATTTGAAACAGGAAGCGAAATAGAAATTTTACCTGGAATTTACAATGAAAAGAAGAACAAATATGAATCTATTTTTTCTGAAATAAGGTCTTTAGCTACTGGTGCTGGATTGGTGGACAAAGTGAAACCAGGCGGATTGGTCGCAATCGGTTCAAAACTCGACCCGTCATTTATTAAAAGTGATTCATTGATAGGTGCAGTGGTTGGAAAACCGAATTCATTACCCCCGGTCGTCGATGAAATTATGATTGACATTAATTTATTTGATACCGCGGTCGGAACACAGGATTTGGTCAAGGTTGAGCCCATAAAAACCAAGGAAAATCTAAGACTGAACATCGGAACAGCGGTTACGATAGGAAATGTTACAAATTCAAAAAATCAAAAGATCGAAGTAAAAATAAAGAAACCGTTATGTTTGATGCCCCAAAGCAGAGTAGCTTTAAGCCGGAGAATAGCAGATCGATGGCGATTGATAGGTGCAGGAATAGCTGTATAAATCAAGATGGAGGTTATTTCTGACACTAGTTTTTTAATGGTTTTATGCTATGATCCGGTTAAAAACCTGGACGCTCTAGAATCTAGATTTGGAAAATTGGTATGGCTCATTCATCCAGAGACGATTAATGAACTAGTACAGTTAGAAAAAACGGCAGGAATAAAGAGATCAAAAATTGCAAGTCTTTCCTTAAAAATAATAAATGATCGGATAAAAAAAGGGGATTTCAAATATTTAGACAACGATGAACTCAAAAAGTTAGAAATAACACAGACAGATTCAACAGTGGATTCCATTTTATTAAATATCTCAGCGGAAAAAAGACTCCCATTAGCAACAATAGACAAGAATTTAATTAAAAGGGCCCTTAAAAAAGGGGTTGATGTATTCACTTTAAAAAGCAATAGAATTATTTTTGTACATTCCAAAGTTAGGTCAAATTTAAATTATTCCTGATTACTTTCCTTATACATATATGATGAATATAGAAGGGATCGAAATAAAGTGGAATGGACATGATGGGTTTAGAATTGAAGTGAATGGTAATAAAATTTATGTTGATCCGTATAAATTAATTTCATCATATGCTCACAAGAGTGATGCAGATATACTTTTGATTTCTCATAATCATTTTGATCATTTGAGTTTAGAGGATATTAATAATGTGATAAACGAAAATACAAAAATAATTTGTTCTCATGAATGCGTGGAAGTATTAAAAGATAATTACGCAGATAATGAAATAATCCCCTTAAAACCCAAAGAAGCAAGAATGGTTGGAAATATGAAAATAAGAGGTATAGAAGCATACAATACCGATAAAAAATTTCATCCGAAAAAAGACGAAAAAATCGGATTTATCATTAATGTAAATGACTTGAAAATATACCATACAGGTGACACAGATATTATTCCAGAAATGGAAAATTTAAACCCAGATATTTTATTTGTGCCTGTTTCGGGTACTTATGTAATGACCGCAAAGGAAGCAGCAAAAGCTACAAATGAGTTAATCAAGCCCAAAAAAATTGCGATACCTATGCATTATGGATCTATTGTAGGTACAGCCAAGGACGCAGAAGATTTTTCCAAAGATGTGAATATTTGTAAAACCGCAATAATGGAAATTGAATAAATCTGTACAATTAATAACATCATCACTAAGAATGATTAAATATTAAATAAAGTTTAAAAAATCATAATAAACGTGTAGGTAATGGCAGGAAGAGAGTTATTAAAATCAGAGAAGAGTCGTAGGGCAACTAAGTATCTTCTTATAATCGCAGTATTATGTTTAGCTTTTAGCATTGCATTCATCCTTAGGGCATACCCAATCAAATATGGATTTTATTTGAATGAATTTGATCCTTTTTTTGATTATAGAGCTACAGAATATATAGTAAATCACGGATTTGGACCATATCTTGAATGGCATGACTACAAGTCATGGTTTCCAGAAGGCAGAGATGTTGCGGGAACATCGCAGACGGGCTTACACCTAACTGCGGCCACGCTCTACAAAATTTTTGGTATGAATATGTCTTTGATGGATTTCACAATATGGTTTCCGGTAGTCATAGGATCCGCGTCCACCGTACTCATGTTCTTGGTAGTAAGAGCTATAACCGGAAGCACCGTTCCAGGATTAATTTCATCCCTTTTCTTTGCTGTGAGTCCTGCGATAATTCAAAGAGGAAACCTGGGATGGTTTAAGTCAGAGCCACTAGGTCTTTTTTATGGGTTAGGAGGCACATACCTGTTTTTATCTGCCCTAAAGGATAAAAAATACAAATTTTTGATCCCAAAAGCAATTTTTGGAGGAATCTTAATTGGACTAGCAATAACCTCCTGGGGTGGATCTCAATATTTCGTAATCCCTATTGGCATCTTTATAATAGTCCTTGGATTTGTTTCCAAAGATCTCAAAAATAATTTAATTGTGGCAGTTCTTTTTACGGCTTCAGTTATCTTAATTGCCGGGGCTTTTCCGAGGCCAGGCATGTCGTTTGTTCTTGGATTACCAGGCTTATTGTTAATGACTAGCACGTTATTCCTATTAGTCACTACCGTAGTAAGGTTAAAAAGTTCTGAGAGAAGGGCGACATTAAAAACTGCAATAGTTCTAGGAATTTTTGTAATAATAGGGATTTCTATAGTATCGGGTGGCTTTTACGATGAGCCATCCTTTAGATATCTCAATGCAATAAACCCATTTCTTTCTTCAGAGAACAAACTAGTAGAGTCTGTTGCAGAACATTTTACACCCACGATAGTAGATTACTTTAGACAATTTTCAATTCTGATCATTTTTGCGGGACTAGGAATATGGCTAGCGTTTAAGAACAAAAGTAATACCAATATGATTTTTGCATTGATAATCGGGCTTACAGGAATTTATATTAGTGCAACATTTGCCCGGCTTTTGGTATTTGCATCGATAAGCATCATTATATTATCAAGTATAGGGATTTATCAATCAATTAGAGCCATATCATCGATCAGGACAGAAGCGGAACAAACACTAGCAACTTCAAATAGGAATGGAGCAAAATCCCAAAAGAACATGAAACTCAAGAAGCAATTTTTACCATATGCAGGATTTGCGGCCATTTTGATAGTAATGTTGTCCATTCCTATGGTTTACGACACTAACACAAATTGGATTACTTCTGCAGATGTTCCTACATCTATTGCTAATGGAGGTACTAATTATCGATTAACAACGGACGATTGGATAGAAACACTAGATTGGATGTCCAAGAACACACCAGCTGATTCGGTGGTAACAGCATGGTGGGATTACGGATATTGGATAACAACATTAGGAAATAGAACATCTGTTGCAGACAATGCGACGATAAATCAAACAAGAATAGAAACAATAGCAAAAATGTTCATTAGTCCCGAAGAAGAGGGATGGAAAATTGCTAATGATTTGAAATCGGACTATATTTTGATATATGTAGTTGGACAAAAATTGCCTTCTTTGGATCCCACCAATCCAGGTCCTCTATATGTATTAGGAAGTGGTGGAGATGAAAGCAAAAAGCATTGGTTTATTCGAATAGGTGGATTTAATGAATCAGAATATGTTGAATCTAACGGAGATACTCCAAAACAAAAGTATTGGGATTCGCTTTTGGGGAATATGATGCCGTTTCAAACAATTGGATTCTTTAATCCAAGTAGTGGAACATTATCACCAGCATACCAGCCTAATGCGATACCCTTTTACGTAAAGGACATAAAATATCCAAAAGGCAACACTTCAGAACCACTATCACTAGAATACGCTTCAAAGAGTTTTGAAAGTGATGATCCAGGACTATTTTTTGGAGTGTTGGTGTACAAAGTGAATCACGATTTCAAAACAAACAATCTAAATGGCACCTCCTCCAATACCACTACTACCCCAGCTAGCAGTCTAGCAAATGGCACCTCAAATTTGATTTTAGAATCTAATGTTTTAAATAATATCAACAATACAACATCAAACAATAGTATGACTACTACCACAAATAATACAGCAACTATTGAAACTACTCAAGGTCCAATAAAAATTGAGTTTTATCCTGATGTAGCACCAAATCACGTGAAGAACTTTCAAGATCTGGCTAGCAAAGGATTTTATGATGGAGTAGTATTTCACAGAATAGTACCAGGTTTCGTTATTCAAGTTGGAGACCCAAATACAAAAAATGACAACAGTAGCAGAGATACTTGGGGTACTGGAGGTCCCGGGTACACAATAAATGAAGAGTTCAATAGCATACCTCATGAAAGAGGAATATTATCAATGGCTCGAACGAATGATCCTAATAGTGCTGGTTCACAGTTCTTTATTGTATTAAATGATTCAAAATTTTTGGATAATCAATATACAGTATTTGGAAAAGTAACAGAAGGGTTAGAAATTGTTGACAAGATTGCAAATTCAACTACTAACGCAATGGATCAGCCGGAAGATCCTAATTCAGCTCGAATCAATAAAATCATTCTTCAATAGATCAACCTCCATCTAAGAAGAACATTTTTTATTTTGATATCAGTCCGTAGTAGATGAATGGTAACACGGTACTCACATCTGCATGAATGGTAATTTGTTTAGCTTGTATAGTAACCTTTCCCCAAGAAATAGCCTCGGCAACTGGAGCTCCGCTTAAGCTTCCATCCCATTCAGATGCGGTTGTGATATATACCGCATAGTCCAGTCCACCTCTATACTGATTCCACCATAGAGTATGATGTTTTGAAAGTCCTCCCCCCATCATGAAAGCTCCAGTCTTTTTTGCATCAAAAATTATCTCAGATAACTTTGTCTGATCTTTTAGGATGTCAATTTTGAAATCTTTATGAGATTGATTAAATAGCCAAATCTGGTTCCCCACCGCACCATCAACAATTCCAGGAACAAATACAGGAATATTGTTCTTAAAAGCCCAATACAAAAAGGACGATTCGTTTAAGTGGCTTCCAATATATCTAATTATTTCAGACGGTGCCAATTCCCGCGAAGATTTTGAACTATCGTATAATTTTTGCAAAATAGGCTGAATTTTATTTTCAATTAGAGGTCCATAATTTTCGTTTGGTATTAAAATGTTGCCTAATCTATGAATATCTTTCTTTAGTAGAAATTGATCATCCAATCTAAAATCACCCTCATAATATGAGGAAAAAGATTTAGCTATATCATGATCTAGTGCACCGCACGTTGTAATAATACAATCAAACATCTTGTTCTTTATCATATCACGTACAATACCGCGGTTCCCCGTAGAAATGAGGGCACCAACAAATGATAGGAACTTCGTACAGTTTTTTTCATTTAGCATATTTTTGAGTATTTCAACACCATTAGCCAAATGCCTTCCCTCAAATCCACCAGAATCAGCCATATTTTTTAGAATCTGGTTTATCGATGTTTTTTGGATTATAGAATAATCACATACATCTTTGGATAAATATTTCGGACTATCTCTAACATCAACATTCTTTTTTTTGACTTGTCTCAATAAAATGAAGTAAATATTTTCACATTAATAAATTACTTTAAATTTTAGGCTCTGCTCTACTTGATGTCGATGTCGTCTAACTAGACTACAATTATAATAAGTTCGATCTAGATTAAAGGGATTGAACTATAACCGACATAGTTTTTCAGGAAAAAAAATTGACCCTCCGGAAATCTTTGCTAATATGAATATATCAGAATTGATAGATTTATTCAGAAATACAGGGTATAATGCAAGGAGATTAGCAGAGGCGGCAGACATAATGAAAAGAATGGTGGAATCTGATGCGACAATTTGTTTAACCATAGCAGGAGCATTAACTCCAATAGGATTTGGGAAGATTATTTCAAGTATGATAGAGAACGGTTTTGTTGATTGGATTGTTACAACAGGTGCAAATGCCTATCATGATTTACACTTTGCATATGACTTGCCGGTTAGACAAGGCCATTTTGATGTGGATGATGATATATTATATTCGAAACAAATCGTAAGAATTTATGATGTATACATAAAAGAATACGGGACCCTTCAATCTCAGGATACAATAATTCAAAAAAATATTCAAAACATATACCAAAAACATATCGACATGACAAATAGCTCAACTGCTGATCTATCTTATTTAATAGGAAAAGAAGCTGCTGAAAAATCCAAGGCACCTGACAAATCATTTATGGTCTCAGCATACAAATCTCAAGTCCCTATCTATATACCAGCACTCAGTGATTCTTCAATCGGATTGAACATGCTACCTTCAATGCTCGATGGAAAGCCAGCTATCAATCCTATAAAAGATATCGCAGAATCAACAGCAATCTTATGGAAAAGTAATATTTCAGGTGGATTAGAGTTGGGTGGAGGAGTACCTAAGAACTTTTTTCAGCAGACTGGTCCAGCCCTGTATCAAATTTTAAAAATCAAGGAAGGAGGACATGATTTCATAATCCAGCTTACCGATGCAAGACCCGATACAGGTGGTCTATCTGGAGCGACGTTGCAAGAGGGGAAAAGTTGGGGAAAGATTAAAACTTCGCACAAAGGAAATGTAATAGTTTATGGTGATTTATCGGTCTATTTTCCAATTCTTTGTTCTTATTTGCTGAGTGAATGCAAACCAAGAAGTAAAAAACAAATTTACAAGAAAAAGGAATCCTGGGTTGAAGATATGAAAACACAATATATGAAAAAAAATAAACATACACAACAGAATGAATAAAATAATAGTAATATAGAAAAAACAGAAAATAGACTAATGTATCTGTATACGCATGTCAGAATTCAATCAACTTTTGGTAAGAAGAATAAGAAACGGTACCGTCATTGATCATATAGAATCGCCCAGGGCACTGCTTGTTCTCAACATATTAAATATTACAGGTCAAGAGGGGAATGTAATAACAGTGGCATTAAACGTACCAAGTGTTAAACAGAAGAAAAAAGACATTATAAAAGTAGAAAACAAGTTTTTGGAAAAAAAAGAAACCGACAAGCTCGCATTAATTGCTCCTAATGCAACCATCAATATTATTAAAGATTATAAATTAACCGAAAAGAGAAGAATTCAGCTTCCTGATAAGATAATTGGTTTTTTTAAATGCCCTAATTTAAGATGCATTACAAACACTGAAGAAGGATTAAGTTCTAAAATCGAAATAATTGACAAGAAAAATATACTATTGAAATGTCAATATTGTGCACGATCTATAACCACTAATGAATTAATTAAATAAACATACACATCAAGAAGACTGAGAATTGAAAAGAGAGAGATGAAGCCTTTTTGGTTTTTGTTATTTTCAAAATTATCTGAAAAAAGATTAAGCGTCCTATAATACTATCGCTAATTCATTCATGTGTAAATGAAAAGTGTGGGTCACTCCCCTCTGCAAACTTCACAGGTGTAAGAACCATCTGCATAAAGTAGAAAATCAGACCATTCACCACATTCATCGCAGTATCCAGAAATATTTCGTGGAGAGCGTCCAATCTCACCTCTTATAAGCAGCGATTTTTCAGAAACCACATCAAATAATTCCGGTGTGACGGCAAGAACATCAGACACCGAAATAATTCCGACTAAATTGCCTTTATGAGTCACTCCCAAACGCTTAATTCCATGTTGTCGTAAAAGCCTGGCAGCGGATGTAATACTTTCCTCTCCAGTAATGGTAATCAACTGTTTCATCATATCCGAAGCTTTAATATCAGAAGGGATTGAACCGGCAGCTATGGCTTTGGAAACAATATCCCAGTCAGTAATTATTCCAAGCGGTTTATCTTTATCTAAAATAACAATGCTTCCAATTCGAGCATCAGTCATAAGTTTTGAAATCGTCACAAGGTCATCATTTGGTCCTGCATGAACTATAGGGCTATTCATGACATCACTGACTAATACACGGGTGGTCATGGCAGTAGTTTCATCTCTAATATCTTTAGACACATCAAATCTTCAGAGTTTGAATTTAATTACTTTTCTATTCTGATTTCCATTTGTACCATCAAAGTTCGAATTAAATTACTTTGGTAAAAAATTATTGAAATCATATTTTAACTCGCCTTTTTCAATAGGCAATAGTTTGAATTGACCTACAGGCAGGATTCTTACTATTTCATCTATTGATAAATGCTTCAGATGGTTTGTCAAGCGTTCAGGAAATTCATTTTTTATCGAGTAATCTACAAAATCAGATTTTATCTTTTTTGAAGCCTTTACAACATCAAAGCCAGATGGCATCATATTTCTTAAGCATATAGATCTTTTCAAGATTGCAGAGAAAGGTCCAACAATAAATAATGGTCTGTCTTCAATGAAAGACAGACCAATCGCAAGCTTTATTTCCAAATTTTTTACAAAATTTCTCTTGCCTTCAATTATAAATGCCCCTTTTGGAAGATACTGACCCGTAGGTGCGCCTTTTTTTACCTGAGGAGGATAGACCCAATACGCATCAGCAGAAGAAAGATTATCCTTCCAGGACCTACTAAAAGATACAGTTGCCTGAGCCGTTTCAATGATACTTTGTGACAGATCCGCGCTGGTTTTGTTATTAGCGTTCTTTAATATAAAGAAGGGAGAACCATTGACCTCTGCATGAAAAACATAGTCGTTTTCTGTAAGATGTCTTCTTATAAGTACTGAATTTGATGATGAATCCCTGCCGCCTATAGCCAACACATCGTCAGTTGTGAGAAACCATCGATATTTTTCATACCATTCCTTATTAGTCAAAATCTTAATTTCTGATAATGGTTTTTTGTTTTTCTGTTTTTGAATTTTGTCCATTTGTTCAAGCAATTTTGAATGGGAATTCTCTATGGTAATCAATCCTCTTTCCATGTCCTTTGCAACATTAAATAGCAAGGAAGAAATTTTTGGGATGTTTGAATTCCCTATATCTATAGCTATTTTTTCATCTACAATTTCTAAATAATCCTTGCCTTTTATACTCAAAATTTTAGCGTCAGAAGCATGAAGTAATTTTGCAATTGAGTGTTTTTCTGGATTCAACACACCGTCAGTCTCTTGCATAAGCAAATTGGCAAATTCTCTGAGTTTGTTTGATTTGGAAATAACAAGGGCTTTAGCTTTTTTCTGTTCATTCAAATCATGCTCTAATGACTCGATCTGCTTTTCTAATTCGGAGTTTCTTGATGAACTAGCATGTAAAACGGAATAGTTTAGGAATTCATCAATTGCATCAGCGTACAAACCATATTTTCTAATATGATCAAGAGGAACATCGGATGGAGTTATTGGACTTACGTCTGCAGGATTATTCTCATCATCTAAAATAATGCATGGTTCATGTCCAATACCGGTTGAAATATTTCTTATTAAAGAGGTCAGTTCTTCGAACAAGTTCTTTATTTCAACAGAAGTCAGATCTCTAACTTTCTTATTGGGGAGTTTACTATTTTGAATTGCCAATTCGATAAATTTCTTTGAAATTGATAACGTTCGTCCTAACCATCTTTTTATATCAATATTCCCCTGATCGCTATTCTTGATTAAAGATAAAAAATCGTCATGATCTAAAGATAGCGGATCAGCTCCTCTAGAAGGAGGAGGAAAATATTTCAACCCGGGTTTTAACACCCTATGCCGAACGTTAATGAGATTTAGAATATTCAAAATCTTGTGAGAGTCATTGCAAATTATTATGTTGCCATGACCAAACAATTCTACAATTAAGTAATATTTCATTTCTTGAATAGATTGAAAAACAAATTGAACTATTCGTTCCCCAGATACAACAGAGATATCGATCAGTTTTGAGCGTTCAAGATCAGTCTTAATTTTTTTTAAAGAGTCATTATCTTCAATAATAGAATATTTATACTTGGTAATACAGATTCCAAAGGAAGAAACAAGGAGTGAAACATCATTTTTTTGTGAATGGTGAAATTTTAGGATCAGAGCATTTTTTGTTATAAGAGAAATATTGCTTACATAATAAACACTATCAATAACTTCTTTGATG
>JAKDMR010000219.1 GCA_030452275.1 Candidatus Nitrosocosmicus sp.
CAACAAGGGCTAAAAATACAGATTAATGAAATATGAATTATACTAAACATAATAATTCACCAAAGAAATTGATTAACCTCAGGATGTTTTAAATCCTGTTTACAGAATCATCATCAAAAAATTATTTGAGAATGTTCGATGCTGTTTACCATATGGATACTATTATGCTTTGGTCTACCTCATGTACTTTCATCAACAACTTTCTGGAAATATCAATACCATCCTGGCCGGGAGATTATCCTAAATCACACTACTCATAGAAAATTCATGAAATTTCTGAATTCAACAGAATGAATAGGATTGGTTTTATCCCATATTCTCTTAAATTTTGGTATTGTCATTATTTTTTCAGCAAGACCTGTCCAGCGAAACCAAATGTTAGAGTCAATCATTTTTCTTTTATTAAGTGCAAATAAGAATTCAAATAAGTCCAGAAATGCCACAATTATATAATATTCGTTGGGGCTATCAACTAAAGAAAATCGTTCTACAAAAATAGGACTCTCCTTTGCCATCTTGGTAAATGTCTCCGTATTCTCAAGTTTAAGCCTTGCTTCCATTATTCTAGAATATATTTGCTGTTCACTTTGCATTTTCATATTTTTTATCCACTGTTCACTTTGCTTTTGCATATTTTTTCTTACAATTGAAAAATTTATTATCACCACAACAAAAAGCCCCGCGATGATTACAAGAGAAATTAAGGGCACATATACCAAAAATGAATCCATTTATAAGATGATAATAAAATAAAGTATATTATTTTTAACAGAAACCTGAAGAATGAAAACATTGACCAATTATCACCAAGAATAAATGGGTCAATATCCATAAAAATACATCTAGTTACATCTTTTAGTTATCCTATTATTTTTATTGATCATTCTTTATATTCAGTAACTTCCTAGTACCTATGTGAAATCTGCAAGAACTACTAAACCACATGAACCTTTGGAAGTACAACAACTTGAAATTCCCAAACTTATGGGGCCACAGGTTCTTGTTAGAGTTCATTCTTCTGGAGTCTGTCATAGTGATATCCATTTGTGGGATGGAGGATATGAAGGCCTTAATGGACAAATCTTAAAAACAACTGACAGAGGAGTAACATATCCGTTGACTCCAGGTCACGAAATAGCAGGCACTATGGTAAGTCTAGGAGATCAAGCCGAAGGATTTAATAAAAATGAAAAAGTTATTGTATATCCCTGGATAGGTGAAGGCTTATGTCCGGCTTGTAGAAGCGGTGAGGAAAACCTTTGTGATAAACCGAGATCATTAGGCGTCTATCTAGATGGAGGCTATTCAGAGTTTGTTTTGGTACCAAGTTACAAATATCTGATAAAAATAGATGATGATTTGGATATGGATGCAGCTGCAACATTGTCATGTTCTGCGCTTACTGCGTATGGAGCAGTAAAGAATGCTGATCTAAAACCAAATGACAATGTAGTGATTGTTGGTACAGGGGGATTAGGCTTGATGGTCATACAGCTAGCAAGTGCAGTTACTGGTGCTAGGATAATTGCACTGGATATAGACGATGACAAATTAAAAACTGCAAAAGATAGTGGCGCCAATGATATAATCAATTCAAAAAAAGAAGATCCAGTAAAGGCAATAATGGAATTAACCAACAATCTTGGTGCTGATGCGGTAATTGATTTTGTCAATGCATCAAAAACCGTAGAGATTGATATGCAATTTCTTAGAAGGGCAGGAGTAGTTTTGGTAGGACTATTTGGTGGCGAATTAAAATTGGGTCTAGTGAGTATGCCAACAAGAGCATACCGGTTAATTGGATCATATACCGGAACTATAAATGATTTGGTAGAATTAGTTTCATTAGCTAAAAGAGGGGTAATAAAACCCTTAATTTCAAATCGATTTAAACTTGATCAGACAACACAAGCATTGACGATGTTAAAAGAGGGCAAAATTGTAGGTAGAGGGGTAATAAATCCATGAAAGATTCTACAACATCTTCAGCGATGGAATTTGGGACAATAAATCCTGCAACAGAAGAGATTATCAACCAATACGAAAATATGACCAAAGATCAGATAAACGACAAAGTAAAGAAATCCAAAATTGCATTTCAAGAGTGGAAAAAAGATTCAAACAGGAGAATAGATTTTCTCCATGCTTTTGCCAATGAATTACGAAAAGATAAGGAAAACCTTGCCATGACCGCCACAAATGAAATGGGTAAGGCAATAAAAGAAGCTAGATCCGAAGTTGAAAAATGTGCTTGGGCTATGGAATATTATGCAGACAATGGACAGATCCTTTCTACAGATGAAATCATAAATAAGGATGCAAGGAAAACCATGATAAAATTTCAGCCTATTGGAGTAATAGGCAGTATAATGCCGTGGAACTTTTCTTACTGGCAAGCATTAAGATTTGCAGCACCTTCACTGATGGTTGGTAATACAATTGTATTAAAGCCATCTAGCGCTACTATGCAGTGTGGAATTAATATAGAAAATGCTTTTGACAATATAGGGATACCAGAAGGAGTGTTTCAAACACTGATAGGGGACTCAAGGATTGCAGAATCAACAATTGATTCGGATATTAACGCAGTAACCTTTACAAGGAGTGTCCCTATAGGTGCAAAAGTTGCACAAAGGGCCACATCTCAAGTAAAGAAAACGGTGTTAGAGTTGGGAGGAAGTGATCCTTTCATAGTGTGTGAGGATGCCGATATCGAGAAAGCATCCTACGGTGCTATAAAGGGTCGCTTTATAAATTGTGGTCAAAGCTGCATAGCTTCAAAGCGTTTTATTGTAGTTAAAGATATAGCCAACGAGTTCATTGAAAAATTCGTTCAAAAAACTGAAACGCTTAATGTGGGCGATCCGCTATCGGATAATACCGATATAGGACCTCTTGTAAATGCTAGTGGCCTAAAGAAAATAGATTCTCAGGTCAAAACCTCAATTAAAGAAGGTGCTGAAGTCCTCACAGGAGGAGAACAAGTAGGGGAAAAAGGTTATTTTTACAGACCAACAGTTCTAAAGAATATCAAGCCAAAAATGTCTATAGCTCAGGAAGAGGTATTTGGTCCTGTTGCTCCAATTATCGTAGCTAATGATGATGTGGAAGCCATAAGAATTGCTAATGATTCAGAATATGGTCTAGGAGCAAGCATATGGACTCAAAATTTAGACAGGGCAGAAAGGCTTTCAAACATTATCGAGTCAGGTATTGTATCTGTTAATAATGTTGTAGCTTCAGATCCTAGAGTTCCATTTGGTGGATTAAAAAAAAGTGGTTTTGGCAGGGAGTTGTCAAGGTACGGTATGCTTGAATTTGTAAATATAAAATCAGTCAGATTTTATGATCAATTAATTCACAACCATCATGTAGAGTGAGGACTGGAGATGACAAGTAAAAAAGTAATAGTATGTAATTACATTTCTAGGGAGAATATTTGACCATGTCTGATTATGCCATTGAGAACGTATTGATTCTCCAAGGTGGTGGTTCTTTGGGAGCGTTCGGATGCGGCGTCTACAAAGCTCTTGTAAAAAATAATATCGATCTAGATGTAGTTGCAGGCACTTCCATTGGTGGCATAAATGCTGCAATAATAGCTGGAAGTAAAAGAGAGGATAATACAGATCAGTTCTTAGAGGATTTTTGGCTGGAACTATCTGAAGGCTTTGTAGATATCGATAAACTTTCTCCATTTTCTGCTTGGAACTGGCATATGGAAAGATTGCAAGTACCTTCCAAGTATGACTATTACCCCTATCATTCAACTTTATCTGCAGCAGTAGCAGGAATAAAAGAAACCTATTCTTCGGATAGAATTGAAATGGAGGTAAAAGTAAAACAACTGAAATCCTTTTACAGTTCTGCCGTTTTTGGAAATAGTAAAATGTTTATCCCTAGGTGGGCACCAGAATATCTCTTAACTGATAAGGAATATTTTACACCACAAAAATGGACCTTTCTATATGATCATTCGCCTATAGTAAAAACCTTGGAAAGATACATCAGTTATGATAAATTAAGGCCTGAAGCAAATTCAAAGATACGCTTAATTTTAACAGCCGTAAATGTTTTAAACGCACGACCTTTAACATTTGATAGCTATAAAGAGCAAATATCTGCTAAACATATCCTTGCAACATCTGCATATCCATTATATAATTTTCGTTGGATAGAAGTAAAAGACGGAGTATTTGCATGGGATGGTGGCCTACTCAGCAATACTCCATTAAGAGAGGTTATAGCTGCTTCACCCAGAACCGATAAGAGAATGTTCATCGTAGAAAATTATCCAAAGAACATAGATAGTCTGCCAAAGAATTTACCTGAAGTTTATCACAGAGCTAGAGATATTATATTTTCTGATAAAACAGAACATAATGTACAAATGTCAAAAGTGATATCAAGATATCTGGATTATATCGAAGAACTT
>JAKDMR010000220.1 GCA_030452275.1 Candidatus Nitrosocosmicus sp.
TTTGAACAATTATAAAATTACCCTAAATAACGTTTTTTTTAGCAGTAATGAAATAGTCTTGATATTAGAAAGGGATCAAGCAATTCGCACCTATGATTTATTACAAAAGAAAATTTTTAGAAATTAGATAATTAATAAATATTCCATATCTTGAAGGCATGTTCAAGGTTCCATGACTCTTTATTTATGTTCTTAAAGACAAATAAACCCGACAAATACAATGTAAAGCCATGTCAAAGGGTTTGAAAATGAAAACGGGTATATGGGATTTGTCAGAACTCTTGAAGGATCCAATCAAAAATGAGTTCAACAAATCACTGGGTGATATCAATGCTAAAGTAGCAAACTTTGAGGAAAAAAAATCATCTTTAGGATACGATATTTCTACAACTGATTTTATGCAGTTAATCAAAGATTCTGAAGAAATTGCAGAATCTTTAAGTTATGTTGCAGGATATGCTCATTTGAAGTATGCTGAGGATACCTCTTCTAATGATATAGGTGCATTAGTAACAAAAGTAAATATTTTTTCTACAGAAATATCAAACAAACTGCTGTTCTTTGATTTGTGGTTCAAAAAGGTGTTAGACAAGGAGAATGCCGACCGTTTAATAGAAGGAGCACCAGATGTTTACAAAGATTATTTACTTCATGAGCGTTCCATGTCAAAATATACTTTGAATGAATCAGAAGAGAAGATAATAAACATATTAGATGTTACGGGGATGAGTGCGCTAATCAAGATTTATGATAGGATGACTAATGGTTTTGAGTTCGAGTACGTTGAAGAAAGAGGAACTAGAAAGATAAGAAAGACTATCACTAACAAGGAAAAGCTGGTTTCTTTGGTAAGAAGTTCTAGATCTTCTGAAAGAGTAGCTGCATATAAATCGCTGTTGTCAATGTATAAGAAAAATAGCGGAGTTTTAGGTGAGATTTACATTAATCGAATTTTAAATTGGAATAATGAATACGTCCTACTTCGGGGCTTTCCAACGCCTATTTCTGTAAGAAACCTATCAAACAACATTAGCGATGAGACAATCATGGCACTTCTCAATGTATGTAGATCTAACTCTAAAGTATTTCATAAGTATTTCAAAGAAAAGGCAAAGATATTGAAAGTCAAGAAACTAGAGAGATATCACCTCTATGCTCCATTGAAATCGCATAATCAGAAGAAAATTACTTATGGTGAAGCCCTAAAAATGGTTTTAGAGGCTTTTGATGGTTTTCATCCAGAGTTTAAAATAATAGTGCAAACTTTGGTTACTAAAAAACATATCCACTCTAAACTTCAAGACAATAAACAAAGTGGAGCTTTTTGTTCAACAATCAGTCCCAAAGTCGACCCTTTTGTGCTTTTGAATTTTGACGGTACTTTAAGAGATATTTCAACTATGGCACATGAGTTTGGGCATGCAATTCATAGTGTTCTTGCAGCGGATAAACCGATTAGTGTACAGCATCCTTCATTACCACTTGCAGAAACTGCATCAGTATTTGGAGAGATGATACTTAACGATCGGCTTTTGGATCAGGTCAAGGAAAAAGATAAGAAAATCATGTTGGCAGAACAAATAGATGACTTTTATGCGACGATTATGAGGCAAGCTTATTTTACAATTTTTGAGATTTCAGCTCATGAAATGATAGGGAAAAATAGTGCTACAAGTATAGACGAATTATCGACTATTTACATGGATAATTTAAGAGAACAATTCGGAAATTCAATAAAAGTATCTGATGATTTTAAATACGAATGGTTGTACATACCTCATTTTTATCACTCACCTTTCTATTGCTACGCGTATTCATTTGGAAATTTGCTAGTAATGTCATTGTATCAACAGTTCAAGAACGAAGGTAAAGAATTCATCCCCAAATACATTAGTATCCTGTCATCTGGGGGCTCGAAGAAACCAGAAGATTTACTATTGAGTGAGGGCATTGACATATCTAAAGAAGATTTTTGGCAGAGAGGGTTTGATCTTGTTAATGATAAAATAAATGAACTTAACAAGATTAAATAGCATTCCTGTATTTTCTTTCATTTCGTTGGATCCTGTGGCATGATCACCTAATCAAACGCCTAAATTGATCTTAATTATCACCGATAATTAGTTTAATTTACTCACTATGGCATAAACCATCATTCCCAAAACGAAGAACACAATTTTGTATTAAAGTGAAAGTGCCTAAAGGAGATCAACAAAATATTCATGGCGGGGTGGATATTTAGGGTCGTCCTGAGAGGTAAATAGAGGGTACTATTTCTGAAAGACTTAAGTCTTTATGGAGTCAAAATTCTCCTTCGCCAACCATTTTCTCAATTATTTTTCAAAATTGAATGCAGAATAACACGAGTAGACTGGCCAGTGGATAGTCTTCACTTGAGAATATCTCAGCTATAGTAACAAAATAAAGACACTTGCAAAAAAGTCAGGCAACTAGCTAGAAATTTACACTTGGTCAAATCATGGAACAGCTTTGCTTGGGATCGTGTAAGAAGCTAGCGGGACCATTTCCCTTTGAGTCACATCATCAGTGTCAGAAATGGAAGGATTTTTTGTCTTGTTTTCGCCATAAATTACCATGGTGACCATCCTGTCATTTATTTCCAAATCATTAGGAAGTTTAAATAAAATATTTATGTTGTCTTTGTGATTATCCCAATTTTCCGCTTCAACTATACGATAGGATTCTGGTTGAACGTACTGTTCATAAAATTCTAAGGGCTTACTTACGATTAGCCCTAGACGACCCATGTTATAATTTAATTTATTTTTGTTCTCTTCGTACTCCCCCTGGTTAGGTAAATTGTCAAAATAGATTGAAATATGACTTAGCTGCAGATTTGATTTTGGATCAAGCATTTTTGCTTCCAACAAAAACTCTCGATCGTTTTCATTTAAGAGATGGGCTCTCAGATAATTATTTTCAAAATTCTGAACCATTACAAAATAGTATTCATTGAATGCTATCCCGATACTTACATTTGTATGAAGTTTGTCCAATATATTGGTCTTATGGCCATCTTGACAGCACAAGAAATCATCAAAGATCATAGAATATTCTAGCTTGTCAATTGCATCCAAGGGATCTAGAGGCTCACAATATATTTTGGAATTATTTGTACAAAAAGAATGAGATGTTATTCCTTTTATGACATCATCATTCTTTACGTAGCTGATTTGACCTATGTTTTGCTGCATGTAACCGGTACCGTTATGTAAAGAGTATAATATGTAGGGTTTCAACCCATTCTTGCTCCAATGAGATAAAAACTCTGATTTTAGTATTTCAGCTGCATGATTTTGAGCAGCCTTGTTGTCACTTAGAGAAACAGGATTGAGTCCAACACTCAATCGATCTCCATTTATCCTAGATAGTGCATAGTTCTGTAATATTTTCAAATTCGAAGATTCATTTAGAGAAGAGACTTCTGGAAGGTTAGTAATATAGGCTAAGGAAATGAGAATCATTATAATGTTAGACAGTACAACGATAAGGAGCATTTCAAATATTTGGCAACAGGTGTCCTACTGTTTACCCAATAGCTTGTTACAGCCAGTCCATATTAGAGACTCCCCTACAAACATTTTGACAATCCCATTTTATCATTCTGATTGTCAAAGCGATTTCGACCCACCATTTGGAATAATAAGGCAGAAGATATCAATATTAAAGATATAACAATGGCTGAGAGAATCTGAGATCCAGGGACCCCCAATAATAATCCCAGTACTGAAGACACTGTAAAAATAATCACAATGATAGGTACCCATTTTTTAAGTATTACCTTTTTATCAAAATTAATCATAAAGCATACAAGGTGTAATGATAAATTAAGGGTTGCGGGTAACAAGAGGAAATGGCATCTGACAATTTGACATTTTAAAATAATTGATTCTAATCTATCAGTTCGACTATCCCTTGAGTTAGCATGATCCTACGTAATTCTTTAGCTAAATCAGTAACAGTGATTATCCCTATCACCTTCCCATTCAATATAACAGGCAATCGCCTAATTCGATTATTGATCATTCGTTGAACGGCAACATCCACAGGAGTATCTGGTGCTGCAAAAGTCTGGATCTTGGACATTAATTCAGATATCTTCACTTCTGAAGAGACCCTATCGTTAGCACAAACCCTTTTAACAAAATCTCGCTCCGTAATGATTCCAAGCAATTCATCATTATCCTGAACTATCAACGAGCTAATCCTTTTTTCTTTCATCAGCAAAGCAGCATCTAATGCAGATTTATCAGAATTAATTGTAACAACATGACTAGACATGATTTCACTTACCACTTCTTGCATAACAGTTTCTTAATCATTAAATAAAAAAAGATTTCTCTGAGATCAAATGTCATAATATTGATATTTATTTTTACCCAAAAATAATCAGTGATTGACGA
>JAKDMR010000221.1 GCA_030452275.1 Candidatus Nitrosocosmicus sp.
AATAATGAGCGATATAACTCGTATCAAATATCTTTATGGTAAAATTAAATGTAAAAAATTATCATAACATTTTACTATCCGTATTAATTATACAATAGAGTAGATATTTTAGGTATTTAGCGCTACCTGAGAAACCACGAAGTTTTAACTTTATTCCGGAATTCAGAGTTAGAAAATGGTTTACATAAAAAATACCTGACATAAATACTACAAAAATAATAGCAATACAAATAGATGGCTAAACCACTTGACCTCAGAAAAGCCTGTTTGAAGTAAGAGATGCATCTTGTCTTGTAAATGTAATGAACATAATGGTTAAGTAATATTTGCAATCTTGAAATATTTGTTAGAGAAATGTAATCATAAAAAGTAACTCGACTCTAATGCAAATATGTGAATTAATCCGATTTTGAAATACGTCAGACTCTCTTTTCGCCTTCTAAAGGTAATTTAGGAAGGAAAGTGATTTATTTCGATTGATTATATGTCTAAAAATTTAATTTCCGAATAATAGTTGGGCTTTTTGTTTATACGGGTTCTAATTTTTATTTTACTTTTTACTTTTTGATGTCATTGGTCGTGTGAGAAAATTTTTATTTCACTATTTCTTTCTCGGCTTGAACATCAGACCATCATTTTCATCTTCATGTTTTGATTTAAGGAAACAAACGATATCGATAGAATAGACATCACTCAATTCAATTTACTCAATTATTTTGTTTGGACACTAGGGGGTTTGAGTCAGGTAAGTAAAAGGGTTCAATTCTTCCTTATAATACACCATACTGCATAATTAATCTATTTTATTAAATTGTTATATCAGTAGAGTATCTAATAATTATTAAATCTTGGAACAATTGCAGTGGACAATAATATATAATCGGTGTGGAATGAGTATTTCCCGATTAATTGATATTATTTTGAGAAAAAAGGATACTGACGATGACAAAATAAAAACAAGTCGTTTTGTCTATATAGGCGAACCAATTTTTGAAGGTGAAATAAAAAATAAGCAAGAAAAATATGTCAAAAATAAAGATATCGTTATTTTTAAATCCCAATTTTATGGCAATACAGAATGCAGTTATTTTGCAGCAGAAATTATCCCACCCAAATATTCATCTTTTCCTCCCAATACATTTCATTTAGACGATGCAAGTGGCAATGTAACATCTTTTTGCGATGCAACCATCAATGGAAACATACAGAATGCTTGGAATATTCACAATATTCCAACCGATTTAGGAAAGATCCATGGACGCAATGTAAAAACTAATTGGTTTGAATGGTCATGGAAAATCCCAGAATCTGCTCCAAAAGGCGATTATGGAGTAATAGTAGGTTTGTGGAGTGATTCGCAGGATGAAAATGATGACAAAAGTATACCTATTCAATTTTATGAAAGGTCATTCTATGTTACGGATTCAGATGATTCTCGTTACCAACAAGAAATTCAATCACAATAATCAAAAAATATTATCACCCTGTAGTCAATGGGCCCAAGGGGCTTCATACCGATATCGGTTCTCTTTAAGAGATTCTAATACATGCTGATAGACTATTAAATTTAAGTTTTTTGCTATTGGATGACTTTACATATAATTTGAGTGGATTATATTAAATTAAAAATAATTTTGTTATTATCAAAAAAAATTATAATGGATCTCCGGTTTCACAATCAACTGGAAAGGATGTTCCACTATCTTCGTCTTCAACCCCACAATGATCTCCGTTAACAATTATTGTGCCTCCGATATTATCATAAATAGTATCATCTAATAGTCTTATAATTCTAGAATCTTAACCTAATATTGCATGCCTATATTCACAAGTTCAATGAAAAATATAGTAGATTTATTATTGCAGATATTTGATGCCATCTGATTTATATCATTGAGATATAGTTTAATTCAACATTACAACATAATGTTCAATCCTATGATATTACTTTCATGTCCAAAATATTTGAGTACAAGTCTTGCCTTATTAAAATTAGCATAATGAAAAAGATCATTGTTGTTGTATTTTCGGACCTTGATGATAAAAACATCCGAATCGAATTAGATGACTCTCTGTCTCCAAAGACCTTTCAAGCAATAATTGATCATTTACCAGTTGAAGTTAAAATTAACAGGTGGGGAGATGAACTCTACACCGATCCAACTACCATAGATGTTGAATTGGAAGATAATGCAAAGACAGAAGTTAATGAAATGGATGTTACATATTGGCCAGAAGGTAGAGCAATATGTTTATTCTATGGACCAACCCCCATAAGCAAAAACGGAAAAATATTGGCGTACTCTCCCGTGAATATAGTAGGTAAAATCGTAGATGATCCTTCTAATAATGATGATATTTTAATTCAGATCAAAGTTAAATCAAATGTGATCATAAAACAGTGAAAAGATAATACCAATTACTTATGTAATACAATTCATCCAAAAAAGGATTCAAATAACCATATTTGACAAGGGTTCAATGGGTTTATGCGATATTGGTTTTTTAAAATAAATTAAAGCCCTTTTATATAATAATATTTTGGATTAATACATTAGCCATTATTTTTTGGGATGGATCTTTTCTACTGAATTCCTCCGAGAAGATATCTTAAACATAGGAAAAAAAGACTAATTTATTTCCTGAAAATCTGATTCTGCAGTTTTAGCGAAGTTATTAAGGTATTGTGAATAAATTAGGAGAGGTGTTGCTATATACCCGATGAAGATGACATCATATTAATGCATGTAGAAGATGCATCAAATACTATATCAGAATCAGACTATGGGACTCATACATTAGTTGTTTATGAGGATTTAGAAACATTAAGAGTTTTATTCTTATTACGTAAAAAAAAGGGTTGAAGAGAAAAACGAAATTATTCAACTAGCACCATTTTATGAAACTGAAGATTCTGTCAGAAAACATCTGTCCGAAGGAAACATCTCAATAGATATAGAAAAATGGGAAAATAAGGAAAAAGCATTAATAATTATCGATTCGTTAAAAAAATATTTCGGTAGTGATTCTTTAGAATCTGAACATGATTCTAATAAAAAACTAGTAGACTATGCTAAGAGGATGGGAAAATCAGGAGTATCAATCTTAGGAGATACGGGTGCCTTTCCTTTTAAACACCGTATTAAAGATCTTGTAAGTTACGAGTTGTCTTTGCCCTCCAAATACGATTTGGATTTGAAGAGGCTGTGCTTGTTCCATAAAAAAGATTTTAATAGATTATCAGAAGAACAGAAACAAAAGCTGTTGAATCATCACCCTGTTGTAATAAAAATTTAGAACATTTTTAGGCAAAATTTTATCAAAATAAATGGGTAGGTTTTTTTCAAAAAAGGAACATAAAATAAAATGACAAGTTTCACTTTTTTAAAACATCATTTATCATTTCTAGTAAGTCAGAAAAACTAATAGGTTTTTGAATTAGTCGGTCGATTCTTGCAATTTTAAAGTCTTCTCTATCTTCCAAATCTTTAGCATCAAAAGCAGTCATTAAAAAAATTTTTATTTTAATATTCATTTCTCTTATACTCTTTGCTAGATCTATTCCGCAAATACCTGGCATTCTAAGGTCTGTTATTATCAATGAATGTTTTTCCGCTGTTTCTTTAAAATATTCGAGAGCCAATACCGGGTCGATAAAAGAGACTACGTCATACCCTCCATTTTTTAAAAAAGTTTTGAAAAGAGTTGCAAGTTCTGGTTCGTCATCTACTACAATAATTGAATGAGTAAATGTCGATGACAATAGGTATTGCTTTTGTTTGCAAATATTTAACTGTATTTAAATGAATTCGAGAGAGTACATGAAGGGAAAAGGTGCTAAATCTAGTCGGATTAAAAACTAAAAGTGGGAAAAAATCATACGCTCTCAGGTCTTTGGCTCCCAACCTCATATTGATTTGTTTATAACTAAACATGCTGTAGGTACGATATTGCATCATTAAGCCATGAAAATAATAAAGAAATGCTTTATAATAACAGAAAAAAGATGAGTCTAATACAAAAAGATAGGTTAAATTTTCAAAAAATACATCAAATTGCAAGGATTGTAGATCCTGATGACAGAGTTACTAGATATAGAATCCCTTGGACAATAAAATGACTAAAGACGGCAGAATTAATGGAAAAGATGAAATAGATAGATTAGTTTGTGAAGTAACTGTCAAAGGTATTTTAAGAATGAAATCTATATATTGTTCCAATTGGCTTTTGAAAGAATTTAATCAACACCCATGTTTCCGCCACAGGCGCAAAAATAATATTCATCTATACGAGAATTACAAAAAGGACGCTCCAAAACTATCATAATTAACATCAATAGCATCTTTACCTAGAGCACCAAGTGATCGTTAATTTCATCTGTTATTTCTTTAATGCTCATTAATGCA
>JAKDMR010000222.1 GCA_030452275.1 Candidatus Nitrosocosmicus sp.
AATTTATCCTTTTTACATATATGCTGATTGAATTTTTATTTTTTTGAAACATTAAATACATACAAAACTACCAGTCGTTCCTTGTTTCCATGGAAATAATGCTTTTTTCGAAGGAACAAAAATACAAGAACCTTTTCTTAATTCATGATTTTTTTCTAGCATGTTGATATATCCTTTACCCTCCATAACAAAATAGAGTTCGTCTTCTGAATGAGCACTCTGTGTGTCCTTTTTGCCAGGATTGAGCCTTAGCACCACGACTTCAAAACTATTATTGTGCAAAAAATCTAAGAAATAAGTCGAATTGTCTTTTTTATCTAGTGTTAGCAGGATTGAATCAAGTTCAAAAATCTTATCCAAGTAATCATACAATATGCGCTAAATTAGTTTGTTCCCTTGTTGCTGTGTTGGGTCCAGAGATGGACATCTGAAAGATGTATTAATAAGTTTGTGAATTAAACCAAATCGTATGCGATTTGCGTCTATCCATACATGATACATTCTAAACGCAGTAATATTTTTAACTACATTTTAGGGAACCAGATTTTGATATAAATCTACTTCAATATTAAAGAATATTTGTATTAAAACAACTGTCAGCAAAGTGTTCCCAATGTTTTTGTTTCAGTTTAATAATGGAATAGGATATGTAATATTATGAGTGTCTTGTTTCAGGATCGCGAGCAAGCTGGACACGAGCTAGCTAAAGAGTTAGCCAAGATACTGAAAAAAAATCAAAAAAATTCATCTAATTCTGCTAACGAGTTAATAGTCATAGCAATACCAAGAGGGGGTATCATATTGGGTGACGTCATTGCAAACCGATTCCAATGTACTATGGATGTTGTCATTTCTAGAAAGATCAGGGCTGAATTCAATGAAGGATTTGCAATAGGTGCAATGATGCCTGACGGAAGTTACTTTTTGAACGAAGGAATTACACAACTTTTCAATATTTCCCAAGCTTACCTAAAAAAGGAGATAGATTTTCAAAAAAAGGAAATCAATAGACGCCTGATAGAATTTAGAGGTGATGTTTCCTATCATGATAAATTAGAGGGGAAAATTGTTGTCCTGGTTGATGACGGAATAGCTACAGGATCAACAATAATCGCTTCTGCAAAATGGGTAAAGAACAATTGCAATTGCAAGCAACTTATTGTTGCAGTACCTGTAGCTCCCGCCAGAGATGATACTGTGAATAAACTTGCTTCCATAGCTGACAAAGTTGTAATTTTGCATATGGAAGTGGCTTTTTCTGCCGTCGGTCAATTTTACAGGGATTTTGATCAAGTGACGAAACTGTAAAGAAAATCATGATGAAACATCATTTTGACAAGTGAGACTAAATAGATTCTAAAGGGCATCAAAAATGACTTTACATTACATCAGTTGTAAGCTTATTTCGACTATTGCTCTAAATAATAGGAGTTGATTTGTTTGTTTGTTTATCTGGGCTGTATGATATTAAGAAATGTATGGATAGATACTAGTTATTCCTTATTGACTGATGAACGAGGGGTAATTTCACTATTGAAAATCTATGAACGAAAAAAATTAACCAGTCATGAATATCTTGTCATGCAAAACAATTTTGCATTTGCAGCGGATTAAGATGGATAAACATTTCTAAATCAAAAATTGACATAACATATGGTTGAGTACAGAAGAGAAAATTAAAAATCAACATATTTCGAGTAAAGCCCATCTTAGATCAGTAAACTTGTGTATTAAACACGCATCTTTATCAAAAACAGCCAGATTGGCTTTGACCAATTGTTCGTTCAGGCTCATCGAATGTTTGTTACTATGGTTATCAAAGTTTTGACAATACACAAGGGCACTAATTTCGTTTTTCGCAACAGTCCAACTGTTTAAAAGAATAAAAGTCAAATTAGGATAAACTAAGGCAGGAGAACGTATGGGACATAGTACTGACATGAAATGAGTAGCATCGTCTAATATCTGTGGATCTTTCATACGAGTATCAAGAAATGCCAGTCTAACATCTGTAATATTGTCAATCTGTATGGTATAGTTGCTACCTACTTCGGTGATTTTTCCTATAAAGGGCAAATTTGAAGATAAAGGATTAGCTAGCGCATTACTGTAATCCGAATTGGAAACGTATATAGTAAAACCAATACAAAAAAATACTATAACTATCTTGATAAGCATCATTTGCCTTGTCATGACATGTTATTATTATATCGTATTATAATATTTTGTAAATTATACTATTCATTTAAGAAAATTGCTAATCAAAGATTGTTAGTAGAGGCATATCTTTTCTAGCCCCTTACAATATTAAAAATGAGAGAGGTGGGTAACCGGATGACTAAACGGACAGTAACTAGTTATCCTTTAGATTCTTGTTCAGAAATTCTAATGTTTTTTGCCATGCATCCTTTAATTCATGAGGTGCAAAGCTTGCTCCTGTTGGATTTGCAAATGCATGACCAACTCCTTCGTATACGTAAATTTCATTGGTTATATTATTTGCATTCAAAGCATCTTCAAATTTCTGTACGTCCGTGGTAGGGATCGATTGGTCCTGGTCGCCAAATATGCCTAAAACTGGTCCCGTTATTTTAGATAATTGTTCTTGGTCAGTTACAAGATTTCCATAATATAGAATGGTTGCCGCTAGCTGAGAATCATTGTTACTATTTAATGCTAATTGTAATGCTTGTCCACCGCCAAAACACCATCCAATCGCCGCAATCTTTGATGCATTCACGTTATCTAATGTCTTCAGATAACCCACTGCGGCTTTAAGGTTTGAGAGCGATTCATTCTGATTTTCTCTGGCTAAATTGACAAGTTCCATGGCTTGATCAGGAGACGTTGCCACTTGTCCCTTGTAAAGATCTATTGCTAAGACAACATATCCTTCCTTTGCAAGCTCGTCTGCCATGTTTTTAATGTTGTCGTTCAGTCCCCACCATTCATGAATCATTATGACCGCTGGCAGTTTTGTCCCGGCAATAGAACTTTCTACACTAGAACTATTTTCAGGAAAAACTAGGTAACCACTAACGTTATCGTAATAATTTGCATTCTCTCGTTGTAATGGGAAAGTGCTATTTGATAAGCTTAAAGTACCGTTCGAAGAAACAAAATCGGATGAAATGCTGGCATTATTTGACTGCGTGATTGATTGATTGGTAGAATTAGTTTGTGCAGTTGCATAATTTACCCCGCTTAACAGACTTACGGATATAATCAATATGAAAAGAATTTCGTATCCTTTAGTAAGTTTTCTAATTTTGGATTTATCCATACTGTAGAGAAGGAATTGGAATATTTGAATATTATCTACCAGTTAGTCAGAGTGGGTTCGCATTTAAATAATATTTTAGCTCTAAGATGACTCAGAGAGCTTGACTAGGAAGAATGTACAAAACTTATTATTGTTTCTTAATTGCGAACAATTCTGTTTTCATGCAATACGTAAGTTATCCTACATAAGCGATTCAAATACATCATCGTAAGATCAGCATCAAATTTTCTTGTTTATTAAAATAAGACTATCAAAATTTCGTCAAAGATGTTTTACTAAATCGATAAAATATGCATAATTAGTTTTCACCTTAAAAATAGGCATTAATCTATCACAGGCAAAATATTTCGGGCTCAGAAAATATCCTTAATATGGCCCAATCTGCAGAGGCAGAAAAAATTGACTTTCAATGGGTGTTCAGAAAGATAGATTGGTCCATCAAACCTCAAACACCGTACTCTAGCACTCCTGATGAATATTTAACTGAGGCTTATCAAAGACTTTTCGATCCATTAGAGACGGTCGGATTTATAGATGCTTCCAAAATGAATATTTCATTTGAACATGATGCTGGTAAATATGGACATATGACCCAATAGATGCAATCTTTTTAAGGAATAAAATTATTTTGTCAGAAGGCGGCATTGATAAGGGGGGAATTATGAGTAACGTTAGGGACCAAACACATTTGAAGCATCTATAAAGTTTTAGATCCATACTACTGGTACCCTTCATTAAATATATTACATTGACATTTCAATGTCTAGATCAAGAAATTGGGTCTAAAAAAAATTTAGGAAGGCGCAATAGTAGAATTATATTTACTCTTTGATAAATAATATACTGATTTAGACAAACTGATTTAGACAAACTGATTTGGAATAATTATGTCATACATACATCCACGAACAGATATCTCATAGTCTAACATGTCTTTTAATCTATTCTTAAATAATAGATTTTTATAGAGTTACAAGTTATTATTGTAAAATGGGTATAACTTCTTTATCAATCTGGGTAAATACTATACCGTTTAGCATATGTAATCTAAGCACTTATACGTGCCAAATAAAACTTTA
>JAKDMR010000223.1 GCA_030452275.1 Candidatus Nitrosocosmicus sp.
TAATGGACACCTAAACATACATATAGATAATTCCTTCTGCTGTTCAGACGATTTTAATTTAAAGTTAAAAATTTAGAACTAATAATTGATTGAAATTGTTTCTGTTGCTGTAGTTGTTATTGTTGCCTTCTAATGAACATGCTAAAGAAATCAGAGGTCGAATTAAGGTTGTCTTTATTTTTTTATTTTTTGTTCAGGATGGTGTGTAGGAATTTTTCCAATTTCTCTAAAGTTTCAGGATGAAGGTGATGCTCAATACCTTCTGCATCAGAGTTGGCTACATCTTCTCTAACCCCTAAAAATTTAAAAAACTCTGTAAGCAGTTCGTGTTTTTTTCGGATACTCTTCGCCACGCTTATACCTTGAAGCGTAAGTCGAACCCCTCTGTACTTTTCATACTCCAAATGACCCGTGCTTTGTAACCTGCGCATCATCTTTGTTACACTCGGAGCAGACACGTTGAGGCATTCGGTTATATCAACACTCGTTACATAACCCTTCTGTTGAACTAATTCGTATATGATTTCTAAATAGTCTTCCATTCTATCCGTACGTTCCTTCTTCTCGCCGTTGTTAACCTTTCGAATCGATTCTATGATTTGAGTATCTTTTAAATGTTCAACGTCATTTGACATCTTGTCATTCTCCACTCCTTCAACTACCTATCTTAAAAAGACATTTAATAAAAGGTTATCATCTATTGTCATATTATATCAATAATCCCGTTATGTACATTATTAGCATTCCAATGATAAAACCTGCAAATACGAATGCGGAAGGTTTGTAAAGACTCGACGATTCTACGGGAACATGTGAAGCTGATTTATCTTCAGGATCATAATTTTGGTTTTCTGATATGGATGAAGTTAGCGTCGTTGATGCTGTTGCTGTTGTTGTAGCCGTTGCTGCTGGTATAGGTGACGGTGACTGTCTTAACCATGAAATTATTGCATAAATTACCTGGAATATAGCACCGGCCCCTATAGACAAGAAAATTACTGATGCTAGTGGTGAATATACAAACCCGCCTATCCAGGTTCCAATTATAGTTGGGATACCTGCTATTAAACCGTACATTACAAGTCTTTTTACCATTAATTTCCCTGTTTTTGCTAGCGGAGCTACTATGGCCAATCCTTCTGTAGTATTATGTAACGTAAATCCTATTATAAGAAAAGTGCTAAGTGCCACCTCCCCGAGTAGTACAGCTGCTCCTATAGCAAGACCTTCACCAAAATTGTGTAAGCCTATCCCTATGGCCACCATAAGGGAAATCATTAATGGTTTTAAAATCTGCTGTTGTTTATTGTACTGTGCTTGCAGTACTAGTAACTGCTGTTGTTGTTGATGATGATGTTGATGGTTCTGCTGCTGCAGGTGCTTATTGTTATAAAGATGATCATTTTGATTAAGTGTAGTTGATAATTGATCCTTGTCATTTACTGTTTCAAAAGACGAAGGCTGAGTTGCTATTGCTGTTTTTGTTATCTGCATATACTTTTTAAACATTCTATCTGATGCCCTTTTGCTGAAGTAGGATGTAATATAGTATAAAGCAAGAAATGTTGCTATAGTTGTGATGATTATTAGCATCTGCCCATTAAAAGTTGATGCTATGTTTTCAATTGCAATTTCGTTACTTTCAAACATTGCATCCAGTCCCAAAAACAAAAGTAATCCTGCAGTAAGACTTAGAAAAAAATTGTAGAGGTTTTTACTTATTTTTCTCATAAAGGGATACCATAAAAGCCCTATCAACACTGGAATGACTCCTACAAATACCCCTATGGTTGTGAATAGTGTGAATTGATTAACATTCGGTATCGGAGCAGGTGCTGCTGCTTCAACCATCTTGCTAAATCTTGTTCCATCAGATGTGGTTATACCTACTTCATAAGGTTGTGCGGTGTTCCAGAGAAATGGAATGGTTATTTTTGCCTCGGCAAGTCTTGAAAGTACCGATGAAGGTTCAATTGATGCCGATTGGATTCTGTCATCTATGTCTGCTTGGGAAATCGTAACCTGCTCGGGACCCGTATTACGGATAAAAGCCACCACTTGATTCTCATGAAACTCTATTTTTTCTATAGTTACTTCTGGTAAGGGAACACCCGTGTTTATCAAGTTTTGACTATATGGACTCAAAAGAAAATAAATCATACCTGCAAGAATGACCAGGGGTATTATTGCAAGAATTATTGATTTTGTTCTTTTTCCTCCTCTGTTTTCTATCTGTAGTGCTTCCTCGCAATCATTTCCATCTGCATTTCCTAATCTTTTCTCAAACTGGTGTTTGTTGCTATTATTGTTTTTTTTGCTATCCTTATCTGGTTTTCTCATTCTTAAAGTCCACCTCCGGTATGGATCACATTGTTTAGATACCCCGTGTCGACGATGGATCTGATCTTTTTATTGTAATTGTTATTGCTATCTAATTTGACCGCTACATTATTACCAGCATTGTTGGATGCTGTTGTTTCATTATTGATGAGATTATTATTAACTTCATCTGTGATCTTGTTTTCTGAAGTGGAATTGTTAAAAGTGGTTCCAAATTGTTGAGAATCATATCCTATGTTGCTTGTACTGTTTGTCCCATCATTTACAAGGAATACGCCCATCCATCCCTTTTCTGAAAACTCAGTTTTATGGGCATGAAACATGTATTTGCCTGGATATTTGTACTTTAACTCCATTATTCCTCTATCTCCCTGACTTAGAGTGACTATATCATTTGTTTCAGATGGGATCATGCTTGTTCCACTCGGGAAATATTCAAATAGATTTGCATGGATGTGGAGATTGTTTAAGGGATCAAACTCCAGCATATTGACTACATATATCCTAACAAGTTCGTCCTTATTGAGTTGAATTGGGTGATGCATATAGTAGTATGGAATTCCATTTACTGTATAGAAATTATTTTCAGTATCAAAATCTGTATCGTATCCGTTCATGACCATTACAATTTCATCCGCTGGTGGTCTTGGTGTTTTAGGATCTACAATATAAACTCCGTATAAGCCATGAGATATATGTTCCTCCAACGGGGTCATGTGACAATGGTACGGAAATACTCCGAAGGGTTCAGCCACAAATTCATAAGTAAATTTGCCCTTTGGTCCAATCATTTCAAATACTCCATCCATTCCTGCAGGATGAATCCCATGGAAATGGAGTGAGTGGGGTTTTGAACCATTGTTGATAAAATTGATCTTGATTATGTCTCCTTCGGTTGCTCTGATGGTTGGACCTGGAACAGTACCGTTAAAGGTCCATACGTTGTAAAAAACTCCTGGAGATATCTCTTTCATTTCAGAATCTGATGCAATCAGGGTGAACTCCCTAATTGTTGTTCCGTTAGAATCTATCGAAACTCTACCATAATTAAATTCTCGTAAATATTGTGATGGATCTATTACCGCATTTTTTAGATCTGTTTGTGTCATTATTGGGTCCAGCACTTCCCCATTGGTTAATACTGCAGGATATCCCGGTATATGACTTCCTATTGTTTTAGACTCGGACAGTGGTTCTAATTGCTGTGCTTGAGTATTCAATTCAAAGACGGACATATTGTTTGAATAAAAAACAATACTTGTAACAGAGGTGACTACAATAACGGCTGTAATCAAAACCAAGACCTTACGCCGTAAATTTTCCATGCTCTACATTATTTAACTTGATTAATAAATGTTAACATGGTCTAAGACGGCTCTGACTACATGAAAATCTTTAATGCTGCCAAGGCTAACCATAACTGGGCTAGGTTCAAAGTGAACATACTCCGTATGAGAGTGAGGCTCTGACTGAACCAACATCCTAAGTGGCTGTACAAGTACCTCATAAAGAAGGTGAATGGATGCATGATAATTACGAAAAATATATCAAAACAATATTTCGAAAACAAATACCAAAATAATTTATCGCTATATAAATAATCTGTACTTCAAGATACCAGATAGATATCAAAATTGCAAAAGAAACTTGGTTCAAGGATTATTGTTATAACGTTTGCATTAGCAGTTATTTTTTCTATAAATACAGTTTTCGCAGGTTCAGAAATGAAGATTGCTTGGGCTGATGAGCCTATCACTAATATACCTGTTGGGAATCAGCCAGCAATGGTTGCGTATAACCAAAATAACCACTACACGTATGTTGCTAACACTGGTGATAATACGGTCTCTGTAATCGATGGCTCTAGCAACAGCGTGATCGATACCATCACTGTTGGAAATGGACCATTTGGAGTTGCATACAATGAGAATAACCACTACACGTATGTTGCTAACACTGGTGATAATACGGTCTCTGTAATCGATGGCTCTAGCAACAGCGTGATCGATACCATCACTGT
>JAKDMR010000224.1 GCA_030452275.1 Candidatus Nitrosocosmicus sp.
ATATCTTTTTGAAAATTATTTACAAAATAATCAGAAAAAACTTTTTCCGAAACATCTGTAATCAGGTCATTTATGCCATTTCTTAATGAATTATCATTATGGAGGAATTTTTTACTTAAGTCAAAAATGGGAATTCCGATTCTAATTAACTTATTCATTTGTTCCTCTAAACCATGCTCTAACAATACATTATTTACACAATCTCTTATTAGTCTAGATGTCAAGTAAGAAGTTGAGAGTTTATATATTTTATTTTCCACCTCTTCAGTAATTTTTGTAGCTTGTTCTAAAGACATATTTGCTTCTCTAACCAGGGATTGAATTATCTTGTGTGGATTGAATTCTTCGATGGTCTGATGGCTGGTTCGGACATACATCTTTCCACTTTCAACTATGGATTTCTCTTCTATCTGTCTAGCCAAGTTTAATACCAATTTACCTAGATTAGTGATGGTATACCGCCTTTCTCCCTTATTCAGACCTACCAAGGATTGTCTCAATAGTTTTCTTAAATGATATGCAAATTTCCCAGATTCTTTCTTTGATTTGAATCCTGCTAGTGATTTTAATTCAGAGTAGGTTAGAGGTCCTTTATTATTAAGAATGCGCAAGATATCAATTCGATTAGGGCTGGCCATTACTGAAAAAATCATTCTTACTCGTTTGGATGTGGATTCCAAAACTCCGCGTTTAGTTTCGGATGGGGGCAGATATGTATACCTCAATTACAAAGAGCAGTCTTATTATTAGTATATAAATAAAACTATCAATCAGGATAAGGATAAGATGCTCAGGTTTTGATAAAAACCTAGCTTTCTAATAATACTTGTCCGCTGTTGAGTATATCATCCTTTAAATTAATACTAGGTCTCTTTGAAATTACAGAAACTGGAACTTCCGGTAGTTTTTCTTTTGCTTCGTCTTCCAAACTATTTTGAACATCATTTAATATGGCCAAGGCATCTTTATCGATCACAGATGCTATTTTACCAGCATCGGTGTTAATATTAGAATTAATCAAGACATCACCAGTTAGTGTATGAATGTCATTCAAAACATCGGTTGCAGACGGAACAGCCTTTGAAAGATCTTTCTGAATATCTTGGAGCATTTCTACTGTCGGGTTAATTGTATCCATGATAGTTGAGAATTCGGTTATTGTAGTGAACCGGATTGCAACTACTTCTAAGGCCGTAGTTGCATTGTGAGTGTTCTTTCTAAGTCTTCTCATAGCAGATAACTCATTTGCTATGATATTTGCACGTGCATTATTTCCTGATTTTATATTTTGAGTTATTTTGGAGCTAAAATTAGCATCAATATTAGAAAATTTTTTATCCATTAGTTTGAGTTGCGAAATTTGTGTATTTATTACAGAGATAGCGCTGTTAACATCATAATAGAACTGGCCACTTTTTTCCATCAAACCATCAGTAATCAGGACATTTGTTAAAAACAAATGTTAAACTCTGTAAACAAAAAGGAGGATTAAATTTAGCTAGGGTGCTACGACATTAAACTATTGATATTTTTGCAATATTAAACCGTGTTTTTCATGGAAATCAATCACCTTGATTTTAGAACCCAATGGCAGATCAGAAGGTGAAGATATTCCAGGCAGAAACCCAGAAACATTTATGTCACAATCATCTAACTTAAAAATAACCCAAGCATACGAATTGACATCTTCAAATCCTTCTGGTGCGACTGCTTGAATTGTAAATGTTACAACTGTGCCCTTACCAGCGTATGATATTTGTTTAAAAGAGCTGGAAAAACATTTATCGCAATAATATACGGTTTCTAATATAATATTATTGCATTTATTGCACTGATTAAGTAGTATGTTCCCGTTCTTTGCAAATTCGATGAACCGTTCTCGGGAGCTTTGATTCTTTGGCTTTGATTGGGTCAATTACAATATCACCGTCTATTTTATTTTCTTGAATATATGGACAGCTGCGCTAGCCCCGGTAGCACCAAAATTATGAGTCATGGCTATCTCAGCATCTTCAACCGTTCGTTCTCCAGCTTTATTTGTAAATTGCTCAAATACTTCTACAACTTGGCCAACACCAGTTGCTCCTATTGGATGACCTTTAGATTTTAACCCTCCAGACGGATTAACTGTAATATCGCTATTTAATCTGGTACGTCCTTCTCTAACAGCCTGAGCAGCAGCTCCCTTAGGAAAGAATCCTAGATCTTCGATGTCTATTAATTCGGCTATGGTAAAACAATCGTGTACTTCAACAAAATCAATATCTTTTGGAGATAGATTTGCCATTTTATAAGCTTGACGGGCCGCTTCAACAGTACTTGGAATAGTGGTAATATCTTTTCTAGATTGGACTGAAGCAGGTGATGCACCTCTACCTGAGCCCACTACTTCCATATAGGGATTTCCGCTTTTTTTGGCAAAGTCCTCATTACATAATATGACAGCTGAGGCGCCATCAGAGAAAGGACAGCAATCATATAGCTTTAGTGGAGAGGCGACCACAGGAGATTTTAACACATCTTCTACAGTGATCTTCTTCCTAACATGGGCTTTTGGATTAAGAAGACCATTTTCATGATTTTTAACAGCAACTCTAGCCAGATCCTCCTCTGTCGCTTTATAAGTAGCAAGATAGGCTCTCGCCATAGAACCAAAAAGACCGGGAAATGATGCTCCATTACCCCCCTCATAAAAAAAATCAGAACAATAGGAAAAGAGTGTCGTGCTTTCAACTGTACTAGTATGAGTTACTTTTTCAACTCCCAGTGCTAAAACACAATCATAAAATCCAGCAGATACATTTGCAAATGCTTCTCTAAACATTACAGAGCCAGAACCACAAGCAGATTCAATGGTAAGGCCGGGTACATCAGAGATCCCAAGGTTACTCATAATTACCGGAGCCATGTGCACCTGTTTATCAGCCACACCAAAGACATTTGAAATATATCCGGCTTTCACGTCTCTTGGAGTTATACCAGCTGATTCAATGGCATCTCTTGAAGCGTTCAAGGCTATTTCAATAATACTTTCATTTAATTTGCCATACTTTGTACTGCCAGCACCAAGTACATAGACCTTTTCACCCATATATCTTGGAAAGGGCTTTAGCATAATAAAAATGTAAAGTGGATGCATAAAATCTCAACATGGTTGATTATGTTTTGATTTGAACAATACATAAGTAATAATCAGGGAACGCCCATTACAGCGAACTTTTTTGGTAACATATTTAAATTTACTTGCATACACTACAAGTAACTCAAAAAAGAGAAAAATATTTAGGTCAAGTTCAGTAACGCTTTACACAATTAATCCTAATTCAGAAAGTCTCTGACACGGTCAAATTCAATCACTATCTAGTATATATGGTACAAATCCTTCCGCCTATTCCTTAACAATGGAAGGCTTTTTCTAATCACGTCAATCCTAGATAGATCCAGATCTACAATCTCCAATCCTTCAGTATTACCCATATCCATAACAACAACGCCAAAAGGATCAACAACTAAGCTGCGACCACAGAAAATATTGCCAATTTGGTTAGGAGCAATCAGATAAACCCCGTTCTCTATTGCTCTAGCTCTACACATTAACAACCAATGATCTTCTTTCATTGTTCCCTGCACCCAACCAGATGGGGCTATCAACACAATAGAGCCCTCAATGGCAAGGATTCGAGACAGTTCCGGGAATCTCAAGTCATAACAAACCAAAGTTCCAAGTTTACCCAAAGGAGAAATAACAGGGGAAAACAGTTTACTGCCAGCCAATAACTTGGTGGATTCCTTAAAACCAAGTGCATCATAAAGATGCAGCTTCCTATAAAAAGAGATTAATTTTCCATGCTCATTTATTAATACCACTGTATCATAAACACGGTAAGAATTTTTGTTGATTTTACTCTCCTTATCCTGCTTTGTATTGGTTGATATTAGATTTGAATGCTCATAAATAGAACCAACAATAAAGATATTATTTTCTTTGGCACTTTTCTTTAATTGCTTTACAAAATTACCATTCAGGGATTCGGAAATCGAAAACAATTCTTTGCTAGATTGTGATGGTGGAGAAAATGACATCTGGAATTCTGGGAAGCAAACAATTTTTGCTTTTTTTCTTGCAGATTGTTCAACCTGTTCCAAAGAGAAAGCCAGATTTTCTTCTTTGTCTGGTGACGACTTCATTTGGACGATCGAAACCTTTACCATAATCGTACAAAGGTGTAATGAAGTTTAATATTAAATTAGTTGTCAATGAATAGAATTATTAGACTTAAATCCACTGAAAGAACTGAAAAATCATGTTACTGTTATCCTTACATTCGCCTCAACAAATAGTATTGAG
>JAKDMR010000225.1 GCA_030452275.1 Candidatus Nitrosocosmicus sp.
GTATAATATGTTGTTTAACCACGAATCATTCATAAAAAGAAGGTTTGAATCATGATAGAATGAAATTACTTGAGTATTTCAATATAGATTATTATTAAAAAAAGTTAGTATGTGAACTATCTACTCGTTAAAAAAAATAAAACAAAATCTAGCAATATCTTTTGCCTATAATTCTATAACTATTCCTATAGTTGCTGGGTTATTATTTGGGTTTACAAATTCTTTAATATTGACACCTGCTTTAGCTGCTATAGGATGGGTAGTTAGTGATTCACTCGTTTTTGGTAATTCTTTACTATTAAGGAGATTTAAAACTTAAAATTAGAATTCTTTTTTACATCTGGAAAAACATATCGAATCTGAGCAATTATGCCTATGTCTTATTAATACGTCCAATCTAGAATTATATTAAACTTTGACCAATTATTGATTTGTTTTCATCTGTCAGGGTTTTGTTTTGTTATAGCGTCGCGGAATAATGCTTTTTATTGCTAAAGTTATACTTTTAATACTTTGTTCTTTATCAACTTTCGTATGGATTTTGAATTTTCGCCCAAATGGCTGGCTGTACTTTTTGTTATAGCTGGTGTAGTTGTTGTTTTTATGTTAATGGGAGGCTCATTAACTCAACTTTTTAGTTCAAGTATCCAGGAGAGTGTTCTAGTTCAAATAAAAGAAGGAAATACTTGTGTAGTAGAAGCCTCGGATGGAGTTCCTCGTTCTATCAACAATTGTCCTTATCAACAAGGTGATAATATAACAATCAGTTATAAACAAGGATTCCCGTCATTAGAAGGTCATCAGATTGCATAATAATTTGAAAACTACAAGGGGCAAAAGAAAATAAAAGTTGAAACAAATCATTGACAAATAATCTCTTTGATCAATAGAGTTGATTTCATCACTCACCTATCCGCCGACAGATTTTCCGAGTTTTTACCGATGAACTTAGCCATTATCGCTAAGGCATACTCGCCGTATACAGTGATTATAATCACCCATGATCGAATTTTTTCACGAATAAATCCCAATTGTAGGTTTGGATGATGGATGGATAATTGACTGTTTATATATTTGAAAAGAAATACTCTATGTTTACTAAGATTATACATTTTGTTTTCTTAAATGATTTGTATATTTTCTGAACTGGTTCGCAAGCAGATCTTGTATTGCAGTTTTAACCAAAAAATGACCCTTTTAGGCTTGAAACTATCGATGACGTATGATCCAATTTATTATTCTGCTTGAAGTAGTATTTGCAAAATTACAAAAGCCGAATTCGGCTTTTGTAATTTTGTTACAAAAACAATTCCGTCCGAAGAAAGGTGCAATGGATATCATAATTGCATGATGATTATATCACGAGGTTTTTACTGTAGTAGAGTGTGATATAATGAGTTGTGAGATATCAGTGCGTACAACAAATAGTAAAATTGATCCGAGAAATTATAGTATCAGGAAGTCATTCAAATTGAAGGTCTGCGCCTTTCCATCCCCACATTCGGATATCGGTACCTTCCGGTGAGGCTTTTACTTGATAAATCGCTATCACGTCATCAAGGAATCCTAGTTGCCCTATAGCGTTTGTTTTGAAAAACACAGCACCAGTTGAACTTCTTGGATCATCAGATCTTGCGCCGTTAAGATCAACAAGGATGCCAGTTGCATTTTCTTGTTTTGCATCGCTGTTGTTATCAAGATTGGTTTCAACGAAATTATTTTGATATAATTTTTCGATTACATCTGTATAAACTTTACATTTTTTGAGATTTTCCATCGAAAAAGATAACCTAAAACAGTTCAAAAGTGAACACAAGATGATAGCTCTCCTTTCAGGATTAAACTCATTCAGTCTCATATGTTTTTCTATAAAATCATTTTCTAAACACTTCGCAAAAGATTGCATTTCAATTTTATTTGCGACTTTACCAATATTCCCATTTACTTCTAAACTTTTTTATAATCCTCTAAAACTTCTTTTTCGGTGGGTTTGTAATACGAGTCTTTTAATCCATTACTATGACCCATTAATCTTTCCACGTTAGCACTTATCATCACTTGCTCGCAAGTTGTTTGAAAAAATTTGCGAAATCCATGTGAACTCTTAAAGTTATGATGTTTTAGAGAATCAGATAATTTTTGACGAATTCCTTGTCTCTTCCAAGCCTTATCAACAAGTGTTCTTATTCCTTCACTATCAAATCTTTTTGGAAATTTTGCTAGACCTATTCTATGCTCATGTTTTCTGTCAATCTTTTGCAAAGTGTCTCGTATTAGCCAACTTTCTGATGTGATTTTTTCACCATGGATTTCTCTATAATCCATCCAATCTTTAAGGGCACCACATGACTCAGCAGTAATAAAGGAATAGTATTTTTCAGGAGTTCCTGAATAGATAGTTAATTTTACAGCTATTGCCTTATTCTTGTCAATATCTTGTTCATAAACCGGTTCAACGTGTTTCCATTTTAAAGAATTCCATGCACCAATTCGAATTCCTGAGGAAATCATGACCAGAACTATAACCTTTAGCCTTCTGTTTGAGTAGTACTTGATCAATTTGGAAATTTCATCAATGGTAGGCGGTCTATCATCTGAGGCTTGTGTAGCTGTAGGTAATCCTTTTGTTATCTTCTTCCAAAAGATACTAATTTCATTCATCTCACAAAACAGTTTTACAGCTTTAATGTAATTTCTCATAGTTTCTTCAGAAATTTCACCAATTTCTATTCGTCTTTTTTGGTCGCTACAATATCTCATTGGGTGTGATTGGAGTAGATTAGGGTCATTCTTGGCAAGTTTCAATAATTGAGTACATTTTTGTTCCATGCTTCCTTCAAGATTTAGAAAATTCAAAAATCTATTTAGTAGTGAAGGATATTGCCTTTTTGCATCCTTGGGTTTAAGAGCGTACATGAGATTTTCAAAGGGTGTAAGATAACTTGTATTACTAGATTGATAGTTAGGATATAAGTTTGAGTAATCCGAATTATTAGATAAGGAATCGTTGGAATCCATATGTTAATTACCCGATGTAGTCAAAAACTGTTATTAATAGTACGCAATTGAACGCGGGTTCGGTGGTATGTGAAACAAATTTGACTTAATTTAATCACCTAAGATACTTACGATGTTAAACAGATGGTCACGACGATTTATTTACATTTAATATCATAACACACACCCCCTATTAGTTATCAGATGAAGTTTGTAAAACAGTAACTGAATAGGCTAATCCAAGAGAACCCCTTATATTCTAGATAATTATACGATTGATGAATAATTCTACCTCGGTTCAATCTGTCCATCATAGAAGAATCCTCCACTAGGACCATTATCGGGTAATAAGCATGCCCACACAATACCTTTAGCACCTTCATCTACTGGTCGTCCTCCTTTTCCACCCATGTCAGTTGCTACCCAACCTGGGTCAACTGAATTTACAAGTATATTAATTCCTGATAATTCAGAGGCTAATTTTTTTGTTAACGCATTGAGAGACACTTTAGAAATTCCATACGCTGGCGCTCCTCCATTCATATAATGTAACGAGCCTGCACCACTAGATACATTTACTATACGACCGTAATTGTTTCTTTTCATTAGTGGTATGAACGCTTGACAAAGTAGCCAGGGACCATATAGATTAGTTTTAAGGGCTTGGCTGACAATATCCAAGTCAGCGTTTATAGTGGATTGATTTGAGTCATACAATATTGCAGCATTATTAACGAGTACATCTAGACGTGAAAATTTTTTTTCAATTGCATTGTAAATATTTACGATATTTTCTTTATCTGCTACATCAAGTTTGTAGAAAATAACATCCAAGTCTTGGTCTGTTAACTCTTTTGCTGCATGTTCGCCTTTTATATGATCGGGAGCAGTCAGCATGACTTTTAATCCCAATTGCGAAAGTTGCTTAGACGTTTCAAATCCTATTCCTCTATTTGCTCCTGTAACAAGGGCAATCTTTTTATCAAATTTGGGTTTCACGTTTACTCCGATAAACAATGCTTTAATACATTTGACATTTATCACAAATTCAGTATTTTCGGTTCTTGACCTAACTCAAATACAAAAACAATAATATCCTATTCCGTTACTATTAATAGGTGGTGGGTTCGGTGGAAATCATGAGGATATCCACATGGGTCGAATTTAAAATTAATCGCTCATATTGACAAATGTTTCAGCCAAGCTTAACTTGAGATAGCACGAATTTATGATGTGTTTACATTGACTACCTCATCGCTTCCTGATGAAAGTTGGTGTTCAGATTTGCTTAGAAATGTCA
>JAKDMR010000226.1 GCA_030452275.1 Candidatus Nitrosocosmicus sp.
ACCATAGCCAGATTGGAAGAAAACATCAAAAATTATTCCGAAAAGATAAAAGAAAATGACTCACAAATCCACAAGTTCCTAGCAAAGAATCAAGAAATTCAAAGTGCGATTCTTAGTTTAAGATCTAAGATTAATGAGATCGATATAGAAATAGGTAAGCTGGAAGACGAGAAAGAAACAATTGATAATAAATTTTTCAAGGCTACCACCGAAACTAATATCTCAAAAAGAGTAATAGAAAATGCAGAAAAAGTGATCATTAAATACGAAGAGAAAATAAACCTAGCAAAGAATAGTCTAACTGAGGACTATGCGATTGCAACCCTGTTAAAAGACTTTAAAAATTTAGATGTAATAGGATACGTATTTAATTTAATAACATGGAATGAGAAATATCAAAAAGCTGTAGTAGCATCCGGAAACGAATGGATGAAAGCTGTAATTGTAAAAGACATCAAAAGTATGATTACGCTCGCAGAATTCTCAAAAAATAAAGGGATACATTTTCTTAAGATAATTCCACTAGAATTACTTAGTGGGGAGAAGATAAATGACATTGAAGACAATCCATCGATTTTGGGAGTTCTCTCAGATTATGTCTCAAGCAAAGTAAAACACCTACCTGAATTTTTATTTGGAAACACGATTCTTACTAAGAATCCGTTAACAGCGTATTTATTATCCAACAATGGATTCAAAGCCGTATCAACGAGTGGAGAAATTTTTTTCCCCAACTTGTCGTTAATGCAATTTGATTATGGATCAAAAATCGCAGATGTTACAAAGGATTTACTTCTTTCTGACTCTATTGAAAATTTAAGAAACAATATGGAAAAATTACAAGAGTTAACAGGAATAAGAATTGCGGAACTTGATATCCTAAATAAGGAGAGAACATCCTTGGAAGGAAACCTAGATATATTTACTTTAGAAAGGTCCAATATCACAAAAAACATCAATGAGTTAGAAAATCTTTTAGTAACAAATATCAAAAATTTGAATATACTGTATACTATAAACGAGGAACATAGTACACATTTGGACGACCTTTTTCGCAATTTTAGTTACTCTAAAAGAAGGTTCAAAATTATTACTAATACCAATAGTAGAATAAATATTGAAATAAAAAATACAGATGAAAGAATCGACATGCAAAAGATAATGAAAATTGAAGAAGACGGACGCAAAATTGTTGGAGAACTAGATATAATAAACACACGACTAAATCAATTGAAATTAACACACTCGATGGTAAAGAATAATATAGAAAATACAACTCGAGCACATAATAAATCCATACAAGAAGATGATCAAATCAAGATAGAAAAGATCGAAAGAAACAGGATTCTAGAAAAAGCCATATCAGATGGAAAAGATAAAGAATCAGAATTAAGAACTCTGAGGGAAAAGGAAGATGAAATAATTCAAGCATCAAGCACCACTTACTCAAGATTACAAAAGTATGAAACAGAGATCAAAAAGTTAACAGAACTGGAAAAAAAACTTGGCAAAGAATCAAATCAATTAGAAAAAGATATTGAATTTTTGAGAAAAGATATCCTAGATCTGGAATATCAAAAAATGAATCAAACTAACGATCTTGCAAGATTAGGTCACAAATTCTTGTTGGAAAGTTTTGATGTGGACGACTTATACCGCGAACTGAAAGAAGAGTATGAAAATATAAGAGATAAAGTAAATTTCAGAGCAGATGAAACTTATTTAGAAATAATAGAAGGATACAGAGGTTTATCGGATAAAAGAAACCATCTTGAAGAAGAGAGAAATTCAATTGTAAATTTCATAGAAGAAATAGGTAAAGAAAAAGAGAATCTATTTACTGATGCTTTTAAGAAGGTTGATGATGACATTAGAAAAACATTCTCCGATATTACTGGAGGGAACGCCTATTTGGAACTGGAGGATCCCGATAACATTTTTTCTGGTGGGATTTTATTAATGGTACAGTTTCCCAATAAACCAGCCAGGGAATCCACATCCTTGTCTGGAGGTGAAAAAACAATGGCTGCAATAGTATTCCTCCTAGCATTACAATCGCTAAAACCATCTCCATTCTATTTAATGGATGAGGTAGATGCCCATCTTGACGCTCAAAATACTGACAGGTTATCAAAAATACTGCTACTTAGATCTGTCAATAATCAAATAATAATGGTAACACTCAAAGATTCCACTGTAGCAAAATCAGATTTAATATTTGGGGTTTATCCAAAGAATGGAATATCTCAAGTGGTAAAGTACAATCATCCTAGCAAAGCCAAATTAGAAGTAGAGTGACACGGTTTAATTAAACGACGACAGACAAATTGAATCCTAGTTATTATGATTATTATTATGATTCAGGTTTGTGTTTCTATAATAGAAACAAGAAACAGAATGCCTCTTACTAATATCAAATTGTTCTAAATCATTAGTACAATCCGTAAAAGATAATTTACACCTATTATAAAATTTACACCCCTGTAATGGCAATTCAGATAAATTTATTCCAGCGAAGTTCTTATAGAATTTAGATTCACCGGTTGAAAAGGTAACCGCATCCAGTAACATCCAAGTATACGGATGAAGTGGATTATGTAACACTTCATCAATTTCTCCATATTCGACGATGCTTCCAGCAAACATGATCCCAATCTTATCACCAATAAATCGCGATGTTGCTAAATCATGTGTGATATAAATAATCGAAATATTTAGAGTCTTTCTTAACTCATTTAATAATGACAAAATTTCAGCTCTAACAGAAATGTCTAACATCGAAACAGGCTCATCGGCTATTATTAATTTTGGAATTTTTACAATAGATCTTGCAATTGAAACCCGTTGTCTTTGACCACCTGAAAGCATGGTTGGATATTTCTCTAAAATCTCTTCAACGGGTTCAAGTCTTGTTCTACGTAGTGCAAGACGCACTTCCTCATCTTTTTCGTTACGACTTAATTTATTCTCATGAATTTGTAGTGGCTCCATGACTATGTCTTTTATTTTGATGTGGGGATTTAGGGAACTATAGGGATCCTGATGGATCATCTGGATCATCGAATAAAATGCCTTCCTTTTTTTTAGGGAGTGAACGTCATTCCCTTCAAAGGATATAGTACCATCGTCTGGGATTAAGGAACCCATTATGAGTTTAGCGAGTGTAGTTTTTCCAGAACCAGATTCGCCGGCTATCACCAATACTTCCCCCAGTCCCAAATCAAAAGATACGTTATCAATTGCTTTTCTGGCTGGATTTGATGAAGAGAAAAGGTGGAAAACATTCCTATGGATTGGAAAAGTTTTGTTTACATTCCTGACCTGAAGCAAAGGCGACATAAATAAAATATGGGCTTATTGGTATTTTAAAATATATCTATTGGTGTTCAGGAACAATGATTTGATGTCCCACAGATTGAACCCCTTTTTCTCATGATTAATAGTCAAAAGGGGCTATCGACTAGAGTCAGATATTTGTTTGCATTTGTGTAGGCCGGCGTTCATAACAATTAAGCCGTATCCAACCCGATTGATAGTAGGCATACATACATTGTAAACTATGTCAACTATGGACTTTTTTGTACCTGTAAATTACATATTACTTATTTTTACCTGGATTAAAGATGCAAGAAAATGTATCATGGTGAATTGATGATGAGAGCATCATAAGTATACCATAATGATGTGAATTAAAATCAATTACATCGCAGCACTGGTCCTACTTTTCAATAACTTTCGTAAAACTTTCGTTATTATCATATTCAGAATCATGAATATCAAAAATTCTGCATAGTGAAAAGTTTTACAAATTCTGCATCTAGATTTTGATTCGGATGAAATAATTGCCATTAAATTTTTTTCAGTTACCAAGACTTTCTTGATGACTTTATAGAATTTTGGATATAGCATATCAATAATTTCCTTGTTATCTCTCGCAATCGAAACAAATGGATAGTTTTCATAAGCCAACATCTTTACATTAGCTTTATAATATTTTACTAAGGTCCCTTTAACCTCTTCTGTTTTATAAATACTTATCAAACCGTTTTTTTTCAATATGGTTATGTGATGTCTCAAAGTAGTCATGGCAATGCTAAATTTTGCTCTTTTTAATAAATCAAATAAATCCTTAGTTGAGAGGTTTCTATGATAAAGAAAATCTAAAATTTTTAGTCTGTGGGGATCGCTTAGTACTTTTGCAATATTTTCATTTATCACAATTGTAGTCAATGGTCTTTCATGAACTATACTTTTTCCCATAAGTTACTTTTTTCATCCAATTTTATTAATCTTGATT
>JAKDMR010000227.1 GCA_030452275.1 Candidatus Nitrosocosmicus sp.
ATAGAACATATGGCTCACCCTTATAATTAATGATGAAAAATTAGTTTAAAAAAATTTCACTTAATCAAAAAAATTATGAAGAAACACCCAAATGAAACTCTGTTCTATCAACAAAATTTAATGGTCCCTCAATTATGAACGCATACATATACAGATTATATTCAAAGTTTACCATAGTGAATATTAACGCCTTCATTTGGTTTATGGCGATATAGACATATCCAGGCACCCATTCTACCTTTGTCGGTTTGACTCCACCTTCTGTAGTGACGCAATGGTCTGGTAAATTCTGAGCTTGGTTTATTAAAAATTTTAGCGTAAAATGTTAAGCATGATGAATCATCCCATTCTTAAACAAAGGGATGGTATCATAGATTACGGGATTTCACCTCCAAAGAGAGGGGCTTTGAATTCTCCCATGAGAGGCCCATTCTCATCTCTTGCTCTCTTTGGTAAGAAGGAATCTGTTAACATATCGAAATGTGATTGTAGTTTGATTGGCTGTGGACTTTCATAACTTGGGTTTGGAAGGGAAGTGTTCTATCGAAGAGGAATGAGGTCCCAAAGGAAGGATCACGTATAAGAATAGTAGAATAGTTTAAGAGATAAAAGTATGATTGTGTTCTTAAGTCACTTTATGCGGAATTAGAATACCGACAAATTTCCTTCCTAGGGGGTCTTGCCTTGTTTTGTAGGACCCTCTTCATCATTAGAGAGGATTTTTGTCGTTTTACAACATTCCTAGAATTCCTGTGATCCTCAACACCAATAATGGTGCTGTAAGAATTTTACTCCCTAGCATACATATATCGATAGCAACTAAATTTATGCAAGTATGAGCAACTAAAGAGGATAATACAATTCTGAAAACACAACAAAAAAAGTGGTGGAGGCGATGGAGAAAAAACCAAAGCCAAATATCAAGACATTTGAGTCATCATCTCAGTACCCGAAACTCTTCATACAATTCTTGATATTGTTTGATACAGTACTTTATTATTCAGTTATCCAGCAATCCCAATAATATCCAATTTAACTCCACAAAAAGGACAAAACTTCATCTGTTCAACTATTGGATTGGGACTATTTTCAAAATAGTAGAAAAATTTACCCATAACTTCAAACACTCTTGGATTTTCATCAATATATAATTCTTGATTTAAGAAATCCTTAAAACCTTCACAACAAAGCATCTGTTTGTTCTCAGCAGCCGGCGCCCCACCACCCAACTTCTTCTCATTTACACCACAATTATCACAACTAATCAAATACACCTGTTCTTTTTTATCAAACCATAAATGAGCCTTGTCATTACTACCACACTTTTCACAAGATACTGTCACGTCATCATAATACTCATAATCATTCATGGGTTCCCAACTACTTTAATGACTTAATGATTTATAAGATTCACCAAAACTTTACCAAATTATCATAATCAACACTCTAATCTAGATTTAACTACTCAATCAAATATTGTAAGTATCTATTTGATGAGAATACGATTAATGAACTACTATCCTTTTCACCAAACAAAAGGGAGCATATTATGAAGGTTAAATACCTTAATAGTAATGTTGGACAGAATGTCCCCGCCTTTATCTATCATGATAGTCGAGGACGAACGAGATCTGTCACATCTTTACAAATTGTATTTAGCAAGATTAGGAATTGATTCGATCAGTTTCTCTAATCCATTAATAGCCTTGGATCATTATCAACAAAATCAAGGTAGATATGCTCTGACACTTTTAGATTGGGATCTACCAGCTATGAATGGTCTGGAACTTGCGAATGGGATAAGGAAAATCAATTCCAAGGTTCCTATTCTTTTGCTAACGGGATATTATATTAAAGACATGTTGCTTAAGGATGAATTTAGAGAGGCGAAAATCTCCGAGATATTGCTAAAGCCAATACGTTTGAGCGACCTCGGGGCCTGTATAATTAAACTGTGTTCATAAAGTCTAGGGGATTGTTTTATATTGATTGGGGTCCGACCTCGGTTTTAATTGAGAAGGTCAATCAGATTCCAGTCTGAACGCATACACTGAAACAAATTGCATATGAAGTTTATCCTCCATCGCCTTTTGTAATTAAAATGTACAGTTTTATGAGGAAAAAAGTCAAATATTACTCATATATGAGCCGGATAATAAAGTATACAATAGGTTTACCAATGGAGAAACGCAATAAAATATTTATTTCCAATCAAGATTAATTCTCCCGAAATATAGTAATTGACTTGCAATGGAATATGTGAAAGATACAGAGCTAAAAGGAATCCGAATATCCCATCTAGATACACAGAAGGACAGAAAAGGTGCAGCGTATGTGAGATTTTCATACAATGGGATGGAAATCCATATTGTCCTTGTTGTAACTATAAGTTGAGAACAAGGTCCTTTCGCGGATGGGGGATGAGGAAGAAATACAGGGAAGATGCCATAAAGCGGTATTAAATCGTCACTTGTATGGATCACACAACAATGAAATTTTTACCAGTTATATCTTTTCAATCTTTCATATCGTTCAAATATTCCAGTCTTCATCTTCTTTAAATCTTTAAAGAATTTACTAATCCGCCCCCAAGAATCTTGGTTTAAAACAGCCTGTTTCTAAAACATAATTGAAACTTATTCTTTAACGAATCAAACAAACCTTAGCACTACTGTTAGTTCTATAATTAACCTTCATAGTATTTTTGTTTCCTATAGGGAGACTCTATGACAAATATGGTCTATGATTGAGTTGGTGCGAATTCGGTTTTTTATTGAATACTACTAGGGGGTGTTTTTTCTTTCAGCTATGACGTAAATCAAGGTATAAGGGTGCTGTAAGAAAATGTACCCCTAAGCATCCATCCCAATTCAATCAAATCCTGTAAATGGTTACAAATACCATTGTACACCATTAGATGTGCTTTATGTTTCCAAGTGTTAGAATCCAATTTATGCTAATTTATTGGCTTGTCTTGGTTAAATGCCTGATGACCCTCGGGGCCCCAACCCTGTAAAACTCAAAGAACCTTTTAGATTAAACGGTGAATTTTTATGGTATTTATGGTATGGAAAACAGGAACTATTTAGAGCTAAAAAAAGAGTTTAATTCTAATTTCTGAATTTCAAAAGTTTTGGCGTCGACTTGTTTCTTTTCAATTTCAAATTTATTAATCTATATCTAAATCTCGAATCAGTTAGAGTAATATATTGAAACTACCCTAGGTTACAACTCGTCAATGGAAAGATATAGTTGTGAAGTGAATAATTTGTGACAATTATTGCATATGATATCATATTACTGATGATTACCAAAGTTACTACGTGTAAAAACATGCATCCGCAATACCTCTGAATTATCATTGTTTTTGTTGCATTTTGGACGTAACTGCAGATATATCGTTCTCAAGAAACATATGCAAATATTTTTGAAAAATCATAGATATTGGATATGTATATCGATACTAGAATATGGTTATTGAAAATTTTTAGATAATTTGTTGCATTGGATTCATCTATAGATCCCACTACTAGCAAAACAAGAGAAAAAGGACTCACCCGAACTTTCTCCGAAAGCTTTCGAAGTTAAGTGCGCTACTAAATTTGGTAATGTGCAGGGTAATGATGTTAAAGTAGTTAATGGAGATAATGCAGCCTGTGAGAACCTCGATGGCTCAAAGGGCTCTTCCAACGACCATCAAACATCACAAGCCATGAATTTTGGTAATATAGAAACCGTATGTGCTACTAAAAGCAGTAATTTCGACGAGAAAAGGCGCCGGGAGAGGGATTTGAACTCCGTAGCTATACTCGAGGAGTCAAAAGTAAGTGATTAAATGATTGAATAAATAAAGATGAGATTTGTCATTTTTAGAATAAACTGCTCTCATATCTTATTTGGTCTGATTGCAGGTTATTTTATTATGTTATGTTTGTCTGCTTTAAGTTGGGATTCAATCTTATTTAATTACAAAATTACTAAACAATACAAAATTCGAATTCTTATTCTCATTGTGTACCATATTATTCTCTAAAAGGGAACAAGAGGAATGCAGAGATATGTTCTGTATACTAATGAATTCGCAATTATATGAGGCTGGGACATAATTCCTAACAAATAAAGCTGGTCTCATAGCGTATCATACTATATTTGGAGAAGATACTTCCCACGAGACAGCCAATTGTAACTCGTCATCTTCCATTTTAATTAGCATTTTGTATCTTGTTGGAATAATTACTTGGCCTTGTAATTCTGTCAAACATTATCATAGAGGCAGACCTTA
>JAKDMR010000228.1 GCA_030452275.1 Candidatus Nitrosocosmicus sp.
TGACGATGACGATGACTCAAGCAGTAGCAGTAGCAGTAATAGCAATGACGATGACGATGACTCAAGCAGTAGCAGTAGCAGTAATAGCAATGACGATGACAGTTTCATGGATCGATTTAGCTCTTCAAACAGTATAGATGACTCTGACTTCGGATTTGATTTTGACAACGACAACGATGACCGTTCAGGGTCATCCGGCTCTGGTATGGACGGAATATTAGATGATGTAGAAGATACGATGAGATCGGTGGGAATTGATTTCAGCTTTAGCTGATAATCGCTTTTTTGATTTCAGGTAAAACTCATTTCATTATCTTTTCCTTTATACAGTAATACATCTTAGTCCCTAATTATTTATTCATCCAATTAAGGGAACGAGAACCCGGATCAAAACGATTAAGATTGTCCTCTTTGTAAATGAAAAATCGACGGGAGAATCCTTATGATGATTACCAACTATAAAGTTTCGGGAATTTTGAATCCAACTAAACGATATTCCTCAAGTAGATAGAGTCAATCATTCATCCATTCCCTATTCTCAAGATAATTTATTAAATTAATCATTTGTTCAATTCTTATTTTTCCACCTGCTTGATCCATGCATGACCGGTAATGCTTCAACAGCAATTCATCTTCACTTTCTGAAATAATTTTGCCTTCTTCAATTCTATCAAAGAATTTATCCTCCTTTCCAGTATGGTCCTCAATAAAAATCGCGTATACTTTCAAAAACCTTGCAATAGGTTCTATAAGGCATTTCCTCTGTTCCTCATCCTGATCGGCCTCTTTGATTTTCGATTTCCAATTATTTACTGCCTTCCTAAGCATAATGGCTACTCTTCTTCCAAACTCATGCTCGATCAGAAACTTCCGGATGTCTTCTGAAAATTCGCTATTTTCTTTAGTTTCAGGAAAGTAAGCCTTTTCTTCTTTTCCATGGTGAAAATGATCAACAAATTCCTCTATAATCACTGAAATAACTTCTATATCCTCTATAGGAACAGTGTTGGTCTCATATAGTTTCTGTGAGCACTTTAACGCAACATCCTTAATTCTTCTTATGGTAATATGATCATACTTAAGATCTTGAGTTGATTTCAATTTAGACAATTAGGTATAGTAAATTGTCATTAAATAAATTCTCCAATTCATTCTCTAAAATCAAAGTATTAACTTACATAAATCATTGGTCTCATGATTTTGTAGAATCCATGTGTTTAAATATATCCAACTGAAGTAAAATTAAATTAAATCTTTAAAATTATCCAAGCTCAAAGATCGGTTGACGGCAATACCGATCAAAGCATTTAGATAGATTTCCCTAATAATTATCTCAGCGATATCAGATATGATTGAATACGGATTGATTCTGTCAGCAGATATTAGGTAATCTATAGCCCCTTTCTTACATATTGGGTAGAAAGATTTACGAGTTTCATGAGGTTCTTCGGGTTGGGAGAGAGACCCCATTGATTACTTTAGCATCTTCCGAACATAAGAAACAAATAACCTTAGCTAATTCCTCGGGCGGTATCCAAGTTGAAAAATTGGAAGCAGGCATATCTTTCCTGTTTGATTCTGTATCTATTATGGTCGGAAGGATGCAATTAATGTTTATATTCAGACCTCTTATCTCTTCTGCCATTGATTCAACAAGTCGTATCAGTCCTGCCTTCGATGCTGCATACGCCGAATCATTACCATTTGCTTTAACCCCTGTTGCAGAAGATACATGGACAATCTTTCCAAACTTTTTCTCTTTCATAGAAGTCAAAACATGTTTACTTATGAAGAATGCAGATTTTAGATTAATCGACATCATTTTATCCCATTCTTCCTCACTTGTTTCAATTACATTTTTGCCACCAATAAACCCGCCAACTACATTCGCTAAAACGTGGATTTGTCCAAATTTCTCAAGTATATTCAAGATCAGTGTTTTCACCTCGCCTTCCCGAGTAACATCAACCTTAATAAATTCAACTATTGTATGATGATTTTCTTTTTGTTCCCTATTAGTTCCACCAAGGATTTTACCTTTCAATTCTTGCATTTCGGTTTCAGATCTAAAGGTTATAATGATTGCCCTTGGAGAGAAATTCAGAAACGATTCTGATACTTTAGAGCCTAATGCACCTGTGCCGCCTGTAATCAAAATAACTTGATCACAAAAATCACGATCCATGATGTACATTATACCTAGTTATGAATTTACTTTTCGTCTACTTTCCTTCCCTCATTCATAATAAATATTACTTGCTTGTGCGTCCAATTTCGGCATGAATATCATGATTACTGTCTGCTAAAATACCTGAAAAAGATCAGCTAAATCCTGACATACAAACATAGCGAAAAATCTGTATGAATTTATTTAAATCTAACGTATTTCTTGATCAAATGGACCATTGCATGGACATGTCATTTTTGAACAAATATGATAAACTGATAGTTGAACTGGGCTACGGTGATGGAAAATTGCTATATCAATTATCAACCAAAGATGAGAATACGAATACTTTTTATCTTGGAATAGAGATAGATAGTTCCCAGTATAGGAGATCCTATCCCACACTATCGAATAGGAAGCATAATTTGTTATTTGTGAATAGTTCTTTCGAGGAGATAATTGCCAAATTGCCGGATTATTCAGCGGATGAAATCTTGTCTATACTACCACATCCAAAATATATTGATCGTAAAAATGAAAGATTTTGGAGACCCATATACAAGACCATATTACGCAAAATTAAGAAAAATGGTCATCTGCTGTTGATAACTGAATTTACAGATGAGCTTTTTTCACCGGTTATATACAATGATTACGTGAATTGGAAAGGGTGGATTATTGAGACTTTTACCGATTTAGGGTTTATTGTAGGCAATATAATTGAAGAAGTACCACATACTTATACATCTAAATTTATTGATCTATTTAGTAACGATCAAGAGAGAATTAAAATTCTTACATTATATCTGACGAAGAATTGCAATTAGACATAATACCATCCTTCTATATGTAAAAATCAAAATTTGAGCCTTTATGAAACGAATCATCTTTAGGAATTTGAGGGATTCTTATCCTTTCTTGTTTTCAGATATAGTCCGATTACTAGGAAGCTGGCACCTAACCCGATAATAATAAGGCCATTAAATGTCCAATCTTGATTCGCGTACATAAAAGAAGAAGAAGGCCCAAGCAAGGAAATACTCTGTAATTGAAATATGATTCCCATAATCATCAAAATAAATCCGACCATCATTAACCATCTAACTGATTTGTGTCTTGATTTTGCCATTTCTGGTATGATCGTTAAATTAAGTTAATTATAAACTAAGGCCGGTCTATCAAACATAAAAAAATTATCTACTAATGCGTAAGATCGAGACCGAATCCAGATACGGGGTCCGGAGTTTCAATCTCTTTAAATATTTGATCTCGCAACACAACATGTTGGCTGGTAGTAACAAAGATCTAGTATATAATACAATTCTTCAATGGTTGAAGGATTACCATTATGTTATAAAGGAGGAAAACCTTAGTATTAGTTCATCAGAATACTATGCCAAGGTATTTCCGCCAAACCAGGATGTAAAATTTTTTGAAATAGTTTCAGATGCTGATCTTAAGGACGGGTTCCTACTTCGTATGAGTGTAGCATTTAACCCCATGGATAGAAGTGACTTTGAGCATCTAAAGGAGGAAGTTCAGAATAATCTTTTTATCCGAGTGCACAAGATTCTTTCGCCAATCAGATTACTCTGCAAAATTGAAAATTCCGTTATTAGTGTGGAGAAGTATTTGTTTGTTGATGTAAATTCCATAGAATGTAAACAATATTTATGGGATAGCGTAATTGAAATGTCAAACGCGATGTATTTAATTGAACTTACATTTTATGAATTCATAGGAGATTTATTTCCAAATAGAGATAAGTAATCATAAAGTTCAATTGAATTTATGGTGATAAAGAATTGTTCCTTTGCGGGATAGCCTTGTCGATTGAACCCTTCTAAATCTTCGTTAGTATCCTCAATTCTTTAATCCGCATTAATAGTTGGTGGGTTAATATCAATTGTATTCAGTTTGGGCGGGGTTCCAGTCTGAAACAGAGACTCTCTGTAATGATTTGATAAATCAAACGGGGTAACTCTGGTCACAAACATGGTATGCAACCGAACCGAAATTAATTTGGCATTTGACGGGTCAAATTATAAAATTCTCAATTTTTTGATCTAGTTTTCATTATAAAATGTAGC
>JAKDMR010000229.1 GCA_030452275.1 Candidatus Nitrosocosmicus sp.
TCTATTTGTTAATTATCATAACAAGAAGGTGATTTGCGCTTAAGTTAACAGGGCTCCTCTCTCCTAGTGATTACCCTAGCAACCACAGCAAAGAAATGGGACCAGAACCTACTTTTTGAAAGAATATCTACCACGTGTTGACATTTTGTCAAATATTTCCATCTACATTAGATTACTATCAACAGCAAATAAACCAAAATGTTCATTTAATATTAAATCAGTACAGCAGGTCACAATTGGAATGTCAAACTGTGTGGAAGTATCCTAAATAAACCCGGCAAAATTCCGATGGGTTCCCCATCAACTGTTACAGTTATTTTATTTTGAATTTCAATTAATCAGACCACGGTTTGAGATTGGCCATAATGGATATCGTTCTCGTTTGTAATTGTCTCCTCACCTTTTTTTATGCTTTTTAATTTCTATATGATTTTGAAACTGTCTGAATTTTTTATTACTATGGTATCTGGTAATCCATCGGTTACGTCTGCCTTAGTTGCAACTTGGAAGCCATCACCTAAAAAACTGTCATTAGATACCATTCCAATAGTCTTTTTTGTCAAAAGCCTCTTATTCGTACTTTTGTCTTCAATTGTCCCTTCAATTATTTCACATATATTACTTTTATACGTGGGTAGGGTTGCAATTATTTCAGTAGCAATAGAAAGTAGACGGCTACTGATTTGATTTCTTACCATTTTGAACTTGTCGATAATTTCTGCCCCTAATCCCATCTCAGCCGCATTTACGAATAACCTGAATCTAGGTCTTGAATTTTCTTCATTACTAGTCATTACTATTGCGGCAATAACATCGATCTTTTGGAAATTTTTAGGTCTTGATATTTTCCTGCAACATTCCTCAAAATCTGGGGACAAACCTAGTGACATGATCATTACGTTTCGGGTTCCACCAGGAAGTATCGCCATCATAGCATTAGGGTTAATGGGCTCAACGTCAGTTAGCGCTACCAGATCTTCTTGTTCGATATTTTTAAAATCTACTGAATCAAAATTATTAATATCCACTTCTTTAAAAAATCCATTTGTAACTTCATTAATAATTCCGTCCCCACCTATGGGTATTATATACGTTGAACCTTCCTGTAAATATTCTCGAGCGAGTTTTGTCTCTTTTGTCCAGTGTCCTGCCTTCTCTGTGAATACGATTTTTAGGTCGTTGCCAAAATATTTTATTAGCATTTGTTCAATGGAGTCCCAATTTTTTCCAGTTAGTCTACGCTTCGAATTAGGGTTAACTATAACAACCTAGTTATCTGACATGAAGTGTAACTAAGCTTGAGCTGTAGGGAGGATTATATATAAGTTAGACATCACCTACGGGTGAGCTCCGCAAAACCGGGGGATCATAACCGGTCTGAAGATATAAATGTGTATGCCTGATTGAAACAATATCTTAAAGAACCATTCAATGATTGCCCCGGTGGGTCTTGGGTTAGTTTTCTGGGTTAATATCGCCAATAAGCTTTGAAGATTCAATTACACTTACAATCTGTAAATCATCACTACCTGAAATGATTTTCGATACAGTTGGTTTTGCTTCCTTTCCTAATATTATTGCCTCCTTTCCTTTTCGCATTAATACTAAAGTCATGCTATTTTCTGTCAATATATGCGCAAAATCCTTTGCTAAATCTAACTGTTGTTGGAAAGTTGATTCTTTATCAGTCATGGAGTGAATAAATTCCTTGGCGCCATCCAGTTTCTCCAATATCTTATCTACCGAAGTCTCGCTTTCCACACCATTTGGTAAACCTTTATCTTTATGATTATCGGTAAGACTTCCTTTAAGGATATCAAACAAATCCGGTTCTAATATATCGATATTAATTTTGTTTGAATGATTTTCGGAAGTGGCAACGATATCTATGGCCGATTTATCCTGGATTTCAATACGTAATTTTCCGCCCCTAATTGTCTTAATTGATTTTACTATCTTATCAATCAAAGAAATACTGGAATTCTCAATTTTTTTGGGGTAATTGTGTGTCAATCCAACCAAATCTCAATTATTTGTTGGGAGGCCACTAAAGGCTTGACTATCATAAAATTCACGCTGATTGGTATCAATGGATGACATCATTGTTGCTATCATAGCCTTGAATATTCTCTTTACTTGGTATTTCTTTACCGTTTGTCACTTCAAAGCTTCCGTTATTTTTCTAATGAACTTCCGCGGAAATTCTAATCGTACCGTTCACGGTAAGGTTGCCACCACCAATCTGCTGTCCTTCAGGGCCCTGAGCTTTGGGTATTTCTATCTTGAGGTTATCAAACGAATAAGTAACTACCGCACCTTTTCCCGTTAGCTTTTCAACTAATTGTTCTAAAATTGGTGCACCCTCTTCGGATATTTTATGGGTAATCTTATTTAGATTATTATTTAATTGATTCATTCCTTATGCAGTTATATAATTACATTAAACGTTATAAATCATATATTTTTTGTTATCTTGCTATCTCGGTTTGGTCCAATGAATAGTTCGTAGTGGGTTCATACTCTCAGAAACGAATCTGGAGAGTCATAACTATTATCCTGAGAAACAAAGAACTTTAATTGGATAATGTGGATTATTTTAATAGTTGATCCCTGAACATTGCTCTTTTGTATCAGAAGGCACAAAATGCCTTCTTCCACCTGAATTCATTATCGAGGTAGAAGATGAAACTGACGACAACAGTAAATTTATGATAGGCGTGTCCTGTTCCGATCACAGGGTCTTCTTGGAGAATAAATTTTATTTACTACAAAAAAAGAATGCAATTCCTTCGGGTAAGATTAGTTTAACAAACATACGAATAATCCACACTGACTGTGTTAAAGGCACTAGAGAAGATGAGGAAGAGATTCAGATCAAAAGGCTAGATACATAGGTGGTAGTTGTATTATTTTATTAATATAGCCTCGTCTTGACGACCTTTCAACACGTAAATTATATTTGAAGCAGCTATTTCTGACATTTTATTTCGCGTGTCGATACTAGCGCTACCTATATGTGGTAATAAAACTACATTTTGCATTCTAATTAGTGGATTGTTACTCCGGATAGGTTCATCTTCATAGACATCTAGGCCGGCTCCCGCGATCAACTTCTCCTTTAGGCCACGAATCAGATCACGTTCTTTAATAATTTTGCCCCTTGATATATTAATCAAATAAGTATCCCTTTTCATTTTCCTTATCTTATCGTAATCAATTAAATGGTAGCTATCTTTATTTAGAGTACAACTAATTACAATATAATCTGAATCTGAAACAAGTCTTTGTAAATTGCAATATTCTATCTTGTCGAACAATATATTTTTCTTAAAATCATTTGGATCAAAATTCCTTTTTGTAAATAATACTTTCATTCCAAATCCAATTGCTCGCCTACAAATTGCGCTACCGATTTTTCCCAATCCTATGACTCCCAATGTCTTATGATGCAAATCCCTTCCAATCATTAGATCGGGATTCCAGCCATATTTCCATTTACCTTTTCTGAGGTATTTGTCACCCTCAACTAATCTTCTGCCAGTGCAAAGCATTAACCCGATTGCTATATCTGCCGTTGTTTCGGTAAGGATGTCACCAGTATAACCTATCTTTATCCCCCTTCTCCTTGCTTCTGAGACATCTAGATGTTCATAACCTGTACTGAATGTACTTATTACCTTAAGCGATGAACCTGCGGCGTCCATTATTTGTTTGTCAATTTTGTCAGTAAGAAAACATAAAATCGCATCTACACCTTTCACTTTATTTAATAATTCTGAGTAACGAAGAGGGGCCATTCTTTGATTCATTATTACATCACAATGAGTCTGTAAGAGCTTTAAACCTGTTTCTGGAATCGGTCTCGTTACTAATACAATTGGTTTATTTTTTTTAGACAAATATTGTCTATTGAGTTACCGTCATATTATTTGTTAATTCTGTATTAATGATCTATATGATGCCTATCATCAACTAAAAAAATCATCTCGTTCATTAAGTCAAAAGCAGCAATTCAATCCTCAAACCCGCATTAGATGTACTTTTCTAGAATTACAAGATTCTAAATATGTATCACTATTAACATATGGTGGCTCAATACCAAATCAATACCACATCTTACTATACTATCAATAAGACATATGAATTAATTTGTATCTTTATAGCATTGAATTCTATTTGATGTTTTAAAATAGGTTGGTTGAGGCTATACTAAGAGATAGTGAATGTTGTTACAAAGTCT
>JAKDMR010000230.1 GCA_030452275.1 Candidatus Nitrosocosmicus sp.
ACTATAATATTCGAGTTATCTTCATATTTAGTAAGAAAATTAAAACCTCAAGATAATTCTGTTGCTATTGATAGATATGCCCTATGATTTTTTTGTAATTAGTAATTCTCAAGATTTTCTGATTTCTTGTATGAACTGTCAAGATATATTTGTAAATATTTTTTGTACTAGTTTCTTTACGTCTTTTGGCATATTAGGGTCTTCAATTATCATATGAAGATCAGTCCTAGTGATACATAGTCCATTTTTATTTATTTTGTAAAACCATTTGATATCTTCAGGGCTTAGCATATCTGTTTGCTTATCGCATCCTCGCATTCCACAAATGGTCAGTTCATCTTTACTGAAACAAATGTGTCCAGCTGGGCATCCAAAAATCATATAATGGTTATATATTCGCCTTGTATGTAAAAATATTTGATTTATGCCATCTCAATCTTGTCATCTTACTATATCTATATTTCAATATTTGATCTAGTTCATCTACTATTCTCAATTAACATTTCATAATCATAATACATCATACTAAAGCAGAAAATAATAGTAGTGCCATCTTAACAAATTCAAATATTTAAGATTCGCATTGTAGTATGTAAGTCAAATATTGTCTGCATGAAGAAGCAAGTCGATTGTAGCAGGAATTAGTTCGAGACGAGAAACATTCAGGGTAATAGTCAATATTTGTTATTCATTCATTCACCATTTTTTATCGCTGCAATTTGTTTAGATATGATATACAGCAGTTCAGTTATGATGGCAATGTCTTAAGCATTGCAGGTGAAAGGTGACCTCTGAGTATACAGCGTACATGTTGCACTTTCTTATACTTTACTAAATATAGTTACATTAAGTTACATTAAAAGGTTGAATCTACTGTAAAGGTAAAGGTGGTACAAGTACTTGGTTGCAGGAATTTTTCAGGTAGTTCTTGAATTATTCGGTTGGTAGCTTTCCATCCCGTACAATGGCAAGGAATTAAATATCTTGGATCTATCTTTTTCAATTCTGTTATTGTTGGTTCGATTGCATCCTCATATATTCCTCCTCCGGTAAGATGAAAACCCCCAATCACTGCATATATCTTGTTAATTCCCGTAAGCAATTTGGCATATCTAATTGTGTTAATAATACCCGCATGTGCACAACCACTAATAACTACCAAGCCTTTGTTCTTGATATTCGCGACAATAGCTTGATCATCATTTACCAAGGGATCGGGAATAAGGTTATTTGTATTGAGGTCTTCCTTATACTGCAATGGAAATCCCTTTTCGTAAGTTGTCGTTCGTGGGATCCAGCCAGTAACCAGTAATTTAGGTATCGAATTGTCGACAGTGCTATCGTTCAAACTGTATTGGTATTCTTCTATGCTGTCTTTAGAAATTAGACTGGGGTCTTTCTTTGTCATTATAATTGCCCCTTGCCTTTGCAATTCCTCTTTATCGAGAAAAGGCAATCGTGCCTTATCTTTACCATTGGGGAATATTATCCATCTTTTCAAAAAGGTATCCGGATGGCAAATTAATCTAATAGGCTTATCTATTCTTTTGAGGATGCTTGGGAGGCCAGTAAAGTGATCGAAATGTCCATGACTGAGTATGATAGAATTTATGGAATCGAAATTTATTCCCAATATTTCAGCATTAGATAACACGCCATTCTCGCTGGTTCCACAATCAAATAGAAGCATGTTTTCATTGAGTGATTCGCCATTATTTTGATATGTCATATTGTCATTAGATACAACTCTAATCAAAGCTGAAAAACCATGCTCTGCTATTGGAGGAGGGGGCGGAAGAAATTGTTCATTTTTCATCATTGGAGGGCGAATTGCTATTAATGATGATGGTAACAATCTGTCAGTATAATTATCCACTAATAAGGTAATCGATAAACTGTCAATTTCGGGGAGTGTCACATACACAAATGAGAGTTTAATGAAAAAAAAGTTTTCTATTTAAATTGAATCAACAACTTTTAACCTGTTTCTATTATTTGAGAAAACTTTTTAGATACCTACTCAAATATTCTCATTCTATTCCGATTCTAAAACGGCTAGATGATATCAATGATATAAATAAACTCCCACTCAAATCAATAACCAATATAATGAATTGAGAACTATAAAAACACAAAAGGTATATTCTAAGTAATTTACCTAAAAAATGCAACCATACTATTCTATACTATACTTACAACTAATTACAAGAAGAGGTTGAGGAAAATTCTGCTCCTCATTCTAGATCTTTTAAATATTAGTCACAAAAATTTGGAAAGCTTTTGAACAAAAAGTGTAGAATAGAATGTAGTGTAGTTTATAAAAATGAAGAATTTTGAATTCGTCCGAATGTGGATATTATTTCACTTAGGATATGTAAAATCGACCACAAATGCATTAGATTCTGATGAGGTCCATTCATTCACTTTGATTGATGGTTGGAGATTGTTAAAATTAAGTTTGGTTTATGACTATCCAACAATCCTTGAATTGTGGAAACTCTTGGAGGACTTGCAACATGGTGGCCTCATTCATATTGATGAGGATGCGGTCCTCTCCAAATCACATCTGTCTATTACCTCTAAGGGTTTAACATTTTTGATAAATGTCTTAAAAGAATCAAAGACAAATAATGATGTAAATAGAATCAAGGAAAGATTGTATGATTTATGGGCTCGGGAGGCAAGACTAAAGACACCTTTTGCCCCGTTTAGCCTTATTTCGAAAGAAGCCATTAAAGAAAGGCTAGAAAAATATTTGAAAGAGATTGAACAAGGGAAAAAATAACAAGTAAATAAAAAAAAGAACGTGACCAACCAATTTTACTGAGTCTAGTGATAATGGATCTCGATCTAGTGGTACGTGTCAGTATGTATTTGGTGTCCTTTCCACCTTTGTCTTGCCGCTAGCACTGTACTATGTCATAGCCATATTTATGGATGCCAAAAATTCAGGTCAAATCAAATCGAGATTTTCCATCTTGTTATTCTAGTAGACTATCTTTTCTAAGAATTATATACGATATCTAAGAATGAGGCACTTTGACGATGAAGGAATGAGATTACAGAATGGTAACTTAATACGGAGTATGCTCTTTTAAAAGAGTAGATCTGAGAATTTCCTGTTCTTAGATGAGTTTTTCTTTTGATACGTCCTTATTATTTGATACATTGACTACTTCTTTAACTCTGCCAATTATTCCATCTTCTAGAATTACTTTGATTCCGTGGGGATGAAATTTGGATTTGGTCAATATTTCCTTTACTATTCCTTCACTTATCTTTCCTGTTTTTTGGTCGCTTTTTTTAATCACTCTTACTGTGGATCCAATTTTGATAGTTTCTATGTTATTCCCAGACAATGGTATGTTTTTCATTTAATCATATATAAAAGAAGTTGAGCGAGTCTATCTATTTGTTTATTGTAACCAGACTTTAATTGATAATTGGTTTGTTCATAATAGATAAGTCACTAAAAAGCTTTAATCAAGACTGATTCGAGTCATTTCTATAATATTCTAAAATTTCCTCGGTTTTCTTGTCTTCATTTACATCTTTATCCGAATCCGTATCAGCAGTTACACTAAATTTTATAAAATCCGTTGTAGTGATTATTCCGACTGGTTTAATGAGATCTTTATCTTCTAAAGCCTCATTATTATCATTGTTTTGATTAGAGTCTTTCGATATGACGAGTAAATGTCTTACCTTGTTCTTTAACATCAAATCTGCCGCATCTGAGGATGATGATTCCGCATTAACAGTGATAAGAGGAAATGACATTACTTGGCTTGCTAATAATTGAGTACTATTCTTGTCAGTAACACATACTTTTCTTGCAAGGTCCCGCTCGGTTACTATTCCTAGAGGTATGCCGTATCTATCATCCATCACTAGGATTGAACTGACCTGTTTATCCCTCATCTTTATGGCGACTTCCTGTGCAGAGGAGGTAGATCCAACAGTTTCGAGTTTCTTAGTCATTATTTTGCTAATTTTAGTTGCTCCTTGCGATGACATTGGCATGTACAAAGATTAAACTGTATCCGTTGGTATAAATGCATTAACTTGATTTTCTTTAAAAAATTTGTACAATGCCAATTATTTATTTTCATCCTACAATTAATTTCGGCTTGAATTATCTGTCACAAATGTTACAAATAACATAATCAATTCATTTCAATTCAATTAGCAAGATGATATCTGATATATATCTAAGACTGTAGAGC
>JAKDMR010000231.1 GCA_030452275.1 Candidatus Nitrosocosmicus sp.
AATTGTATTACTAATAGAAAGTAATGGCATTTGCTCTGTCAGTTTTACCAATATTTTTGAAAAATATGTGATTTAAAATCAAATATAGCCCGTGAATCCAGTTCAATACCAGTTCTACAAATAACTTCCTTTCCAATACCTAGTTGGATTAGATTTTCAGAACCCTCATCTATACCCCAAAGATTCAAGGATTAACAGTACAGAAGTTGGAAGATGCAAGCTATTACCATGATGGGGATGAAATAAATCCTGGAATATAGTCAAATTTGTTACTAATTCTTACTAGTCTAGGTCTATCTGAAATCCTAAAGGAGATTATGATGATGGTATTCTATTCCTCCTAAGCTACATATTTTCTAATCATTTAAGATATCACGGTGAGATCTTGATTAGCGATAATCGTTGGAAAATGGACTCCTAGCAATTTCTTGAAATTGTATGCTATGATCAATGTTGACCTTCTCCCTGACAAGGTAACTGCAAGTGTCTATAAAATAGCCATAAGAGATTTAGCTAATCTAATAAGTTTTTCAGATTGAATTGATCCTATTTTGTCTTGATTTTTTACAAGGTCAATAAATTCGCTGAGATATTGATATACTTGTGAATCATGATCTTCATAATCATTGCTTCTCAATTTGCTCATTGATTGGTTTAACTTTTTAATTAATACATCTTGAATTTCATCGATATCGTCATGTGTATCTGATAATCCCATATCTTTGACATTATCTTGAATAATTGAAAACCATGCATCACGTTCCCCTTCTTTGATCAATTTATTTATAGTTTCAAATGTCAGGTCTCCTGTTTTACCATAAACACTGTTAATATAATTTGTGCGCTCCATTCTTACTACTTTATTTAATTTAAAATTGTTTTTCATGAGATCATTATATGTTCTTGATTCATCTTTTCTCTCGTTTCTATAAGTTTTCGTTACTAGAATTTCTTGTAGTTTTTCATTTAATCTATCTTTGGTTTCTTTATCATCGATTTTATGGATAGCCTTATCAGCTAAATCTTTTAGTTGAATCACAAAGTTAGAATAATCTGTTATTAGATGAGATGCCTCTTCATCCTGATGCGAAGTTCTATCTCCAAAAATTATATCATTTTTTCTATCCATAATTCCATCATGATCGTTAGGAATAGGATTAATGTCCATCCTGCTTGGATGTACATTTATTATGTACACATCTAAGTCTGGTATTTTATCTGCATTTTCTACTTTTTCCCAATATTCTTGATGTGCCTGTAAAAGTTCTCTTAAGGGTGTATTACTTAATAGACCACCGTCCCAAAAGTATTGCATAATATTTTTATCACTTATATCGGTTCTACAGTTTTCATCTTGATTTTTTTGTACAACATTTGAATCTACGGGTACCGGTGCATAATCATAGAATTCGGGTAATGTTCCACTTGCCATGATCTGATGTATACTAATTCCATCATTATAGTGAATCACCTTCTTGTTCCCTTTGCCGTAATTCGATCTTCTACTGCCATCTTTTTTGGGGTAGCTATCAAATGTTACTGTTATACCCTCTGCTACATCTACACTAAATACTAGGAGTCGAGGTTCTTGTATTGACATGAGGTCGACATCTCTAACAAATGCCGTTGCTATAGGAAATTTGGCATACTTCTCTATACTTTCTTGTAAAGGTTTGCTGCTATGTAAGTACCAACGGTTCGAAGAATTATCAAAAAATTTAGTATCGTCAATCACTTTACTCAAATAGTACATGTTATTTCGAACTTGATTCGAGAGCAATTTTTTAACGGAATAATATCTCCTGGCGACTTCTTCTGAGGCTGCGGTTGGATTCCTTTTCATCCATTGTTCATGCCACTGTTTATTCAGATCACTAGCATCAAGAGAATTCAAAGACAGTTGTTCTGTCCAAAATTTTTCAAGCTTTTCTGCTGCTCTTTCCCAGTTCCTTGTCTTCAAGAATTGACTTACTAATATTGCGCCATTCATTGCGCCTATCGAGGTACCTGCAACTATATCAAATAACAAATTATTCTCATCGCCGTTTTCTCTGTCTTGTTGCAAGAGATTCTCACATAATATCTTAATAACTCCAGCTTCATAAGCTCCCAGTGTACCACCACCTTGAAGGACAAGAGCTCTTTGTGGTCTTTTTTTATTATTTCTATTTGATATTCTAATGAGGGCGTTTTATTCTATCCCTCTATTTAGTTTTTCTATTTATTGCCAATTATTACCACAATTTAAATATTCAGATAAAAACTTGATTCCAAGAATTCAGCCCAAATCATTAAAAGAAAAGGAGATAGAAACAATGAAATTTCAGACAGATTAACCATTTTTTATTTCTTTCATTGTCTTCGGCAATTCTATTGTGAGGAATATTCAACTAATAAAATAGATTTTATTCAAAAGTTAAAACAATTTATCTCAAATAAAGCGGTTCATACTTGTTCCCATGAATTGAATACTTCAACCAGAGATTCTATTCAATCTTGAACCGTATCCCCACACGCCCAAATACATTGACTATTATATGGTAATAGTAGCATGACAGAATGGGGTTAGTATCATATTTGCACTTATCCCGTCTTGACCTTGGCTCACAATACGAGAAAATATTTGATTGGCTCAATAAGATCCAGTATGCAATGTAGATGAAACGATAGATGATGATAATGTGGATTCTTTTTATTAATACCAGTTATTTTGAAGATTTTAAAATTGGAGTCTGCGTTTATGAAAATTATGTTGGAAGCGTTGAAATCATATTAAGTGCTCGTCTGTTAAGTCGAGATGATAAAACTTTACAGAATGCCGATGACAAAATAGTAATTGATTTTTAGCCACAATTGACGATGATCTATTAAAAGTGGAAGTGTTCTGTTCATTGCACATAAATAAGGAGGGTAACTCCAAGACTCCGGAATGTAATGAGTAATGGTTACTAGATATCATAAAAGCAAATATTTTCTTTTAATTGATTTCATTTCGCCATTGCTCTGCTACTAGTTCAATCGCCCCCGTGTCTTCTATTGTCTGTGGATTTGTTTCGCTCCTATATCCCATGTATCCAAAATGATTATCTCCTGTTTTTGTTATAGTACAGTAGTAATAATCAATAAGCCATCCATAATTTCTCAAATTAACTTCTAAATCACAGCCATTTACTTTATCTGAATCTGGTTCATTCCCAATATATGCTGTAACATTGTAGTCCTGATAATTTTCCGGCGTGTTTATCTCGCTTTGTTTTCCATATGCTCCGAGTGGATTATCGGTTTCTGTCATTAAATAGGGGCTAGGATAAGTTACGCTCAAAAAGTTATCATCAAACCAGTTCCAAGGAGTAGCGTCAAAAAGAACTTCCTCAAATGCTAACATATTATCTTCTGAATCATAAAAGTTGTAAAAATTGGATACTACTGATTCAATGGCCTCTCCTGAACAAGGTAATGGTGGATCATTAATATTTACACACTCTTGTAATTTATCTAAAGAGACCTGTTCGTCGTCGACTGCTGCACCAAGTAAATGAACAGACTTAACAATGTTGTCGGCATTGGTAATGCCAATTTCATACAATGATTGTATGGCCGAAAGAACTACCTTTGAACCCAAGGAATGAGCAATTATTCGCAAGTCATCATTTGGACACTGGTTTTTAAATTCCAAAATAAAGTTGGCAAGATTTTGACCATTTTGATTTGCTATTACTTTGGCTAAATTCCAACCTGTCGGATTCTTTGCAGTGTTTGAGTCCCAGCTAAATCCTATGACAGGGATATCATAATCGGTATTTAGCAATGACAAAAATACTCTTTCGGTTTGCTCTTCTGCTTCTTGTTCACTGGCCCATACACCATGAACATAAATTGTCAATTCGCCAGGACAATTGTCATTATTTAGAATATTCAGTGCCGAAGGCAAATTTTCCTGTTGAATGTTAGTTCCGTCGGCTAGATCAAATGATCCTCGCGTGGATGCGATAAATGGATAGGATTGAGTAGATGCATGACTTTCAGGGAAACTATAGAATCCCAATACCTGTATTGACCACAAAGATAAGGCGGATAAAATAATTAAACTTTTTATTCTAATCATCATAGTAATTATTGGGTATAAATTGCAATATATAAAAATTTTTCCATTAACCAGATCCTAAGTTAAGTCTCACATCTTTGGCCAACCTCCAATTCTTCTAAGATACTTTCGC
>JAKDMR010000001.1 GCA_030452275.1 Candidatus Nitrosocosmicus sp.
TACATACGCTAGACAGAAATAAAGCTCTTTTGACTAATTACGCAAGAGATCTATTCATCTGTAAACTGATTGTGTTTGTTTAGATACGACGCCACAACATCTTTAGCTTACCATTTTGGATTACCTTCATTATGAGGAATACTTTCCTCAGGTTACTTTCAGATGATGAAAGAAACATGTAAATGATATGATAGAAGATGGAGCGGAGTCTAATTATCGTGCCAAGATAATCTTACTCAAGGATGAAGGATACTCGGTTCCTGAGATAAGAAGAGCTACCAACCATCACGACATTAACAACATAAGAAAGTGGATACATAGGTTCAACGAAAAAGGTATTGAGGGTATTGTATCCAGAAAACACATACACAATAAACCAATTAAAATAACGGTTGATGTTGAGAAAAAGATTGTAGAGATAGCATCCAAGAATCCAAGAGACAGTTATGGACTGCCTTTCTCAACATGGTCTTTAAGGGCACTTGCAGGATACATATCCAAGGAACTGAATCTTGTAGACTCGATAAGTCATACAGAGATTAGAAACATACTTCTCAAACACGGAATAAAGTATCATCGACAATCAAAGATTACTCTGGGAAACAGCATTGACCCAGAATACGATTTAAAAAAAAGAGGATTGAAGAACTAAGATATGGCATAAATCTACCTACTGATTCCGTCCTGCTTTATGAGGATGAGAAGGGTCCCATCGCAGCAAAAACATATGGTGGTACCTCGTGGTCAACCATTCGGTCTAAAGTTAGTAAGGCTCAGAAGACCAATGGAATTCTAAATGTGTTTGGGGTTTGATTATACAAACAACAACCAGATGTTCACCCACAGCTACAAACGTAAGACAAGTAAGCAGTTTCTGGATTTCATAAAAAGAGTTGAACAGAAATATGATTGCAATACTATAAAGCAGATATTTCTTGTTTTAGATAACGCATCGATACACAAATCAAAGATTGTGAAAGAAACTCTTGTCAGATATCATCCAAGGATAGCCTTGGCATTTCTTCCAGCAAGATCTCCAGAGCTAAACCTGATAGAGGTAAGGTGGTTATGGATGCATCAACAGACAGGCTATAAACAACTCTGTCTTTAAGGATGAACAGGATATCGGTAAAGCCGTATCTGACTGGACATGTGATTACAACAAAAAACATACAATCAAAACAAGCACAACTAGTTTACAGGAAGGAAGCATCCATTTGTTTACATGACTGTTAACAGAGCCTAATTTGCTAATCATTTGCTTATATAGCGGTATGAAAATTGAATAAAAATCACATTTGACCTGTCAATACTTATAAATTTACAATATTTGAGTTGACCGGTCTCATAATCCACAAAAGGGTATTATTGTGCTGGCGATTTTACTCGGCTAAATATTTTTTGCTTCTAGACGTAGAGTTAATACTTAGGATCATACATTTATTTTTTGAGTACTTATCCACAAGACTCATCAAAGATGGATTGGTAATGTTTATTGTTTTAATGAAGTAGAATTTCAGTCCTATGCTTGAACAAACGAGATAAGCATTTTTCAAGTATGGGATCTGTCTTTGGGATTTAAACTGCCACAGTTCATAACCAAGTTGGTCCGTGTAGGTAATGGTTCTAAGATTGAATTCACTCTACCTCGAATGTGTGAAAATTGTCCCGTGTTTCTATTTATTTGATTTAGACCTTCTCTTGCGATGCATGAAATAAACGGCAACCATAATTGTCCCGAGGATGAATGAAATAATGGGTATCAGTAGGTAGGGGTCTTGACCACCATCATTGATATTATTAGATTTAGAGATATCTAGTCCGGACTGATTTTGACTTGTTATATTATTAAGTTCCGTACCAATTATTTTGATTATTCTAGCATCTTTTCCAAATTCTATTACCAATTTTCTACTATCGTTATCTAAACTATATTCCGCAGATGATATGTTGCTCCCTGCACTGGGAGATGATACAGTTGAATTATTTTTGTCAATTATTTCCTGATATATTGCTGGTTGGTTATTTACTAGCACTGTAAAATTCTTGTCTCTTTTATCTATCCTCGAATCTATTATCTCCCGAGGCAGATCAATTGATAGTTGGCCCTTTTCGGCATATGGTATAATATCAAGAATTAGGGTCTTGATTCCTGGACTCGCTTCTGTTTGGAGATCATTTAGGCTTCCGCCTTTTAGCTCGATGTTTGTGTAATCGATTTTATTATTAGCTGTTACAGGAATGATTTGTTGTAATATTTTGCCTAATCCGGACTGATTTTGACTTGTTATATTATTAAGTTCCGTACCAATTATTTTGATTATTCTAGCATCTTTTCCAAATTCTATTACCAATTTTCTACTATCGTTATCTAAACTATATTCCGCAGATGATATGTTGCTCCCTGCACTGGGAGATGATACAGTTGAATTATTTTTGTCAATTATTTCCTGATATATTGCTGGTTGGTTATTTACTAGCACTGTAAAATTCTTGTCTCTTTTATCTATCCTCGAATCTATTATCTCCCGAGGCAGATCAATTCCTACAATACCTGACATATTTTGACCTGGCGTTAATACAAGAATTATGCTTCTTTGATCCTTATCATAAAGTATGTTATTAATTCTAACTCCAACGTCCGATATTAATATCGGATTCAAAGTATTACCTATTTTGACTTGATAATAGATATCGTCTTTGGAAGATGGGTAACCAGACTGGTTTCCATTCGTGAATGTGTTTCCAACGATATCCTCTTGAATTTTAGGAGCCCCTATAATAGTGGTATTTGCATTATTCAAACTAGATAGTGCATCTTTAAATTCGATGTCGCTAGGACTTAATATTACTACAAACATTGTCATCGTGAGTAGGCATATTCCAATTAACACAGGACTTCCACACTTCCACAATAATTTAGTATAGGTTGGATCATATGATATAAGAATTCTGTGAGTAATTTGCTCTAACAGTCAAAGTGTATCCTTCAAAGTCGCTACTATTGATAACAATGTGAACTAATGAGATGATTTTTCAAGTAGACTTATTGAAATTGTTATTTAATTAACAATATTGAAATTTCATTCCTTGTACCTAAATACAATTGAATTTTGGGGTTATTTTACCGTCATTTGTGTATCCCGATGGAATATTATATATATTCGATTACTGCTTTAATCGATACTTGACATTTATTTTGTTATTATGTGATTCAATAATTGCTATGGAGGATTTGTATATTGTCAGCTGAGAAAAAAGAAATAAAAATAGTTGATCATATTTACCAACCAAAACATGAAATTCTAACAAAAGAGGAAGCTGAGCTAGTTTTTAAGAAATTCAATTCTAAACCTGGTCAGTTTCCATATATGATGTCTTCTGACAAAGGCATTCAAGGGCTAGAAGCTCAACCTGGAGATGTTATTAAGATAACCCGAAAGAGTTCTACTGCAGGTGAAAGTGTATATTACCGATATGTAGTAGAAGGTTGATCTAGGGGATGACAGTCAGTATCAGTAATAATTATATAGATATGTGGCCTATAATCAACGATATTTTGCGACGAGAGGGAGTAGCAAGACAACACCTTAATTCTTATAATGAATTCATTGAACGGGGACTTCAAAGCATAATTGACGAGGTCAATGAAATAGAAATTGAAACGGCCGAATATCCATATAAAATTAAATTGGGAAAAATAAAAATGCAGCAGCCTAGGATCATGGAATTAGATGGTTCAATTACTCATGTGGCACCCGTCGAAGCTCGACTCCGCAATTTGACCTATGCTTCTCCTATTATGTTAGAATGTAGCATAGTTGAGGAAGGTAAAACTTTGGAATCTAGATTTATACATATTGGTGATATGCCCGTAATGGTAAAGTCAAACGCTTGTATGCTTCATAATTATTCTGAATCAAAATTAGTAGATGTGGGAGAAGACCCAAAGGATCCTGGTGGATATTTCATTATAAACGGTTCAGAAAGGGTAATAGTTGGATTGGAGGATCTTTCTTATAATAAGATCATCGTTGATATCGAAGAAACGTCCGGTACCATGTTATACAAGGCAAAAGTATATTCTTCAATTGTTGGATATCGTGCAAAATTAGAGTTGATTATGAGGCCTGATGGTTCCATTGTTTCAAAGATTCCTGGTTCTCCAGTTGATATCCCACTTATCATATTAGTAAGAGCATTAGGCTTGGAGTCTGATAAAGATATTGCCAATGCCGTGTCTTTGAATGATACTATCCAGGACGAACTGGAACCTTCATTTGAAAAATCTGGCGAAGTAGCTACTAGTAGAGACGCCATAATCTACATAAGCAAAAGAATTGCGCCAGGCATGCTAGAAGAGTTTCAAATAAAACGAGCGGAAACATTATTGGATTGGGGGCTATTGCCACATCTTGGTAAGAATCCTGATAACCGATACGAAAAGGCGTTATTCTTAGGGGAATCCGCTTGCAAGTTAGTCGAATTAAATCTTAATTGGATTGAACCAGATGATAAGGATCATTATGGGAATAAAGTCATAAAATTTGCAGGTCAGATGTTGGCAGATTTATTTAGAACCGCATTTAGGAACCTCATTAGAGATATGAAGTATCAATTAGAAAGATCTGGTCAGAAGCGAGGAATCAATGCAGTTGCAGCCGCTGTTAGACCTGGAATTATTTCTGACAAGTTAAATAATGCTATAGCTACCGGAAATTGGGGTAGGGGTAGGGTTGGTGTTACCCAACTCCTAGATAGAACAAATTACATGTCTACGGTTAGCCACTTAAGAAGAATCCAGTCTCCACTAAGTCGAAGTCAGCCCAATTTTGAAGCTAGGGATTTGCATGCAACCCATTTTGGTCGTATTTGTCCATCCGAAACCCCAGAAGGTTCTAATTGTGGATTAGTTAAAAACTTGGCACTATCTGCGGTAATATCAGTCAGCGTTTTATCTTCAGATGTAATTGAAAAGTTATACGAATTGGGTGTTCAAAATGTAAATGATACGAATGATGATTTGAAACAAAAAGGTGCTAGGATATTTGTCGATGGCCGATTAATTGGATACATAGAAGATGGTCGTAATTTATCAAATAGATTGCGTACCATGAGGCGATCTGGCAGGATGCATCCTCACATGGGTATCTATTTTTATTCCTCATTAAATGACAATGCAACAAAAAGGTTGTATATCAGTTGTAATTCAGGTAGAGTTTTGCGACCCCTAGCAATTGTAAAAGACGGAAATTTACTATTGACAAAGGAAGTGATCGAAAAGATTTCAAAGAAATTCTTGTCATGGACTGATCTCTTATACATGGGAATTATAGAATTGGTAGATGCAAATGAGGAGGAAAATTGTTATATTGCAAGTGAATTGAGGAACATAACAAACGATCATACTCATGTTGAGATCTTCTTATCTTCGATATTGGGTGTGGGTGCCTCTATTATTCCGTACCCTGAACATAATCAATCCCCCCGGAATACGTACGAGAGTGCAATGGCAAAACAAAGTTTGGGCTTCTCTACTCCGCTTATGAATGCAAGTACATACGTGAGACAACATTTTATGTTATATCCGCAGATGCCGGTTGTAAGCACTAAAGCAATCAATTTATTGGGATTGGATGAACGACCAACTGGTCAAAATTGCGTAGTAGCGGTTTTGCCATTTGAAGGATATAATATTGAAGATGCTGTCGTATTTAGTAAATCATCTGTAGATAGAGGGTTAGCACGTACATTCTTCTACCGAGTTTATGAGGCTGAAGCTAAACAGTATCCTGGTGGAATGAAGGATACTTTTGAAATCCCGTCTTCTGAAGCCAATATTCGTGGTTATCGTGGAGAAAAATCTTATCGTTTGTTGGAGCAAGATGGTGCGATAATGCATGAATCAGTTGTTAATGGGGGTGATATCTTGATTGGCCGAACCTCTCCTCCCAGATTCATGGAGGAATACAAAGAGTTTGAAGTTAAAGGCCCATATCGACGTGATACATCAATCGGTGTTAGGCCGTCCGAGAACGGGGTGGTCGATACTGTTATTATGACGCAGTCAGTAGAAGGCGGTAAAATGTACAAGATCCGAGTCAGAGATATGCGAATTCCTGAAATAGGTGATAAATTTGCTTCCCGTCATGGTCAAAAGGGAGTTGTTGGCATGCTTGTAAACCAAGAGGACTTGCCTTATACAGAAGATGGCGTAGTCCCCGATGTAATGATTAACCCTCACGCATTCCCTTCCAGGATGACTGTTGGGATGTTCATGGAATCACTGGGTGGTAAAGCAGCCTCTTTGAGAGGCAAAATTGTTGATGGCTCTGCATTTTTGGGGGAAAAATTGAATGATATTAAGGATATCATGGAGTCATATGGATTCAAGCATAGTGGAAAAGAGGCAATGTATGATGGGAGGACCGGGAAGAGATTCCCTGTTGACGTATATGTTGGCGTAGTCTATTATCAAAAACTACATCATATGGTAGCCGATAAGATCCATAGTAGGGCGAGAGGCCAAGTTCAAATGCTAACAAAGCAGCCTACTGAAGGTAGAGCTCGTGGAGGTGGGTTAAGGTTTGGAGAAATGGAAAGAGATTGTCTAATTGCTTATGGTGCGTCAATGATGCTAAAGGACAGACTTTTAGAAGAATCTGATAAAGCAGAGATAAACGTATGTGAGAGATGTGGTTTATTATCATATTTTGATACGAAACAGAGAAAATATGTATGTAGGGTCTGCGGTGACAAGGCAAAAATTTCCAGTGTTATAATTGCATATGCCTTCAAATTGTTATTGCAAGAAATGATGAGTTTAAATGTCGCTCCACGCTTATTGGTAAAGGAGAAGGTTTAATCTTTTTGTTTTTATATAATGGAGGTTTTTTAAATGAATGATGAATCTGTCAAGATATTAGATGGTATTAGATTTAGCATTTGGTCGCCTGTAGAGGTAAGAAAGTTTAGTGTTACTGAGGTAACAGCACCAGAAACATACGACGAAGATGGAATGCCTGTTCAAGGAGGGCTAATGGACAATAGACTGGGAACGCTGGAGCCCGGACAAAAATGTGCAACTTGTGGAAATACATCAGCCAGATGTCCTGGGCATTTTGGTCATATAGAACTTGCCGAACCCGTTCTACACATCGCATTTATCGATGACATTCATAAATTGCTTTTGATTACATGCAGATCGTGTAATCGTATTAAACTTAGTAACGAGGATTTAGAAAAATACAAAAATTTACGCGACAGCAAGGCAGCATACGCCGTAATTACTCTTGAAAACGTTAAAGACGAGATTATTGAGAAAGCAAAGAAAGTCAAGGTTTGTCCACATTGCCAGAAAGAACAATATGATCTCATTTTTACAAAACCTACAATTTTTGTTGAAAAAACTGATGTAGGAGAAAATAGGCTATTACCAATTACTATTAGGGAGAGGCTACTAAATGTTTCAAATGACGACCTGATATTGTTAGGTTATGACCCAAAGACTGCTCGACCAGAATGGTTCATTCTTCAAGTCTTGCCTGTTCCTCCAGTTACAGTGAGACCATCAATTATTTTAGAAACAGGTATTCGATCAGAGGATGACTTGACTCATAAGCTAGTAGATATTATCCGAGTAAATCAGAGACTCAAAGAGAGCAAAGAAGCTGGAACACCACCTTTGATTGTTCAGGATTTGGTAGATTTATTACAGTACCATGTTACTACTTACTTTGACAATGAAGTGTCGGGCATTCCTCAGGCCCATCACAGGTCTGGAAGGCCATTAAAGACCATAACCCAGAGGCTAAAGGGTAAAGAGGGCCGATTTAGAGGATCACTATCGGGTAAGCGAGTAGATTTTTCAAGCAGAACCGTAATTTCCCCTGATCCAAACCTTACCATATCTGACGTGGGTGTACCAAGCGATGTCGCAAAAAAGCTTACAATTCCAGAAACTGTTTCGTCCTGGAATATTGATAAACTGAAAAATCTAGTTCTAAATGGGCCTAACAATTATCCTGGAGCTAATTACATTATACGGCCGGACGGTGTAAAAATAAGACTGGACTATGTCACGGATCGAGCCGCTATTGCTGATTCAATAATGAATGGCTATACTGTGGAGCGACATCTGATGGATGGGGATGTTGTCATATTTAATCGACAGCCATCATTGCATAGGATGTCTATTATGGCTCACAATGTAAGAGTACTTCCATATCGTACTTTTCGACTCCATCCCGCTGTATGTCCACCATACAACGCAGACTTTGATGGCGATGAGATGAATTTACATGTACCACAAAGCCAGGAGGCAAGGGCAGAAGCGGCCTTGTTAATGCGGGTTCAAGATCAGCTCATATCGCCAAGGTATGGAGGGCCCATTATTGGTGGCATACGTGATTTCATAACTGGAGCCTTCTTATTAACAAAAGATGAAACCATACTAACTGCTGATGAAATCGCTAATTTTGCATATTTGGGTGGGTACAGCGGACCTTTACCTAAACCTCATCTAGAGAAGGATGGAAAAGCATTTTTTACAGGCAAACAATTATTTTCACTTTTCTTACCAAAAGATTTCAACTTTGTAATTACTTCAAAGTGGAATAAAGCCTCAAAGTTGCAAGGTAAGGATGTCGTAATTAAAAACGGACAGTTGATGTCAGGTGTAATCGATAAAGCTTCAATAGGTGCAGAAGAACCTGATAGTGTACTTCACAGAATTGCAAAGGACTACGGTAACGACGAAGCAAAAAAATTTCTTGATGCTATACTTATTATGCTAAAGACTTACATTACTCACAAAGGGTTTAGCTATGGGTATTCTGATTTATGGTTAAGTGACGAAACTCGCAAAGAAATTCAAGATGTAATTCAAAAAACTTATAATAAAATTGATGAATTGATAAAACAATATCATGACGGCACTTTACCTTTAACCAGAGGTTTATCTCCAGAGGAAGCCTTAGAGCTGTATGTTGTTAATGAACTCTCAAGAGCAAGAGACAGAGCTGGAAAAATTGCCGACCGATCGTTTCCTGATGACAACTCTGGCGTAATCATGGCCTCAACCGGTGCAAGAGGTTCCACATTGAATATTGGTCAGATGACTGCAGCATTGGGTCAACAATCGATCCGTGGAAAAAGGATTATCAAGGGATACAGGAACAGGGCGTTACCACATTTTAGGCCTGGTGATCAAAACCCTGATTCAAAGGGCTTTGTTAAATCAAATTATCGCGACGGACTTAATCCTATCGAATTTTTCTTTCACGCCATGGGAGGTAGAGAGGGTCTAGTTGATACTGCAGTGCGTACTCAACAATCTGGATATATGCAACGCAGACTCATAAATGCGTTAGAACATCTAAAAATTGAATATGATTTGACTGTTCGTGATCCACATGGAAATATTATTCAATATATTTACGGTGATGATGGTATTGATCCAGCCAAAAGTGATCATGGTGATGCTGTAAATATCACTAGGTTGGTAGAAAGTGAATCCGTTGTTGATGAAGGAGTCAAAACTAGTGAATCCGAAATGAAGGATTTGTTGATGAAATTCAAGGAGAAGATGAATCTTAAGTTAACTCAGGAAATTGAAGCGGCATTATTATCCTTTCCACTCAGCAAGGCTGGGATTAAGAAAGTAGTGCATAAAATAATGGATTTGTTCGAAAAAGCCATGATAGAACCAGGAGAAGCAGCGGGAGTTGTTACGGCTCAGTCTATCGGGGAACCAGGTACCCAGATGACCTTGAGAACTTTTCATTTCGCTGGAGTAAAAGAAAGAAATGTAACTTTGGGTCTGCCAAGACTTATTGAGCTGGTGGATGCAAGAAAGAAACCGGTTACCCCTACGATGGACATCTATCTTGATGATGAACACAAATTATCCAGAGAGAAGGCCTTAGAAGTTGCAAAGAGGATTATTTTTACACGGATATCCGATCTAGTAAACAAAGTGGATACCGATTACAGCGGGAATTTGTCATTTTTCTTCTCTGAAAAGAAGATAGCCGACAGAGGAACATCTATACAGGAAATCCATGAAGTTTTGAAAAGTTCTAAGAAAAGATACGAAGTTACCATAAACGAAGATAGTCTTGTTATAAAAGTTTCCCTATCTCAAGAACCAGATGCTCAAACCTTACTAACACTACGAAATAAATTATTGAACGCGCGCGTTAAGGGTGTCCCAGATATCGAAAGGGTAACAATTGTAAAACAAAATGATGAATGGGTGATTCAGACAGCTGGTTCAAATTTGGCAAAAGTGGTCCTAGTAGAAGGAATAGACGTATCTAGAATCACTACAAACAATGTATTCGAAATATGGCAAACTCTTGGAATTGAAGCTGCAAGAACCGCACTAGTCAAAGAAGTAACTAATACTTTGGAAGAGCAGGGTTTGGAAGTCGATATCCGACACATTATGTTAGTGGCAGATTTGATGACATCAAAGGGCTATTTACAACAAATCGGCCGTCACGGTATAGCAGGGACAAAGACTTCAGTATTGGCAAGGGCAGCTTTTGAAATTACCGTCCCAACGATTGCCAGGGCTGCACTTGAGGGTCAAGTTGAACCATTAAAAGGAGTTACTGAAAATGTAATAGTCGGGGCGACTGTACCAGTTGGTACTGGAATGATTGATCTATATATGAGTGTCAAGGAATAGAGAATTATATGAATGAAAAGAAATTGGCAAAAATCCTAAAGGAGGGTGTAAAAAATAACAAGATAAAGACCGGGTATAAAGAAGTATTGCAGTATATCAAAGGGACAAAGTTAGTTATACTTTCAAAGACTTTGACCCCTGAAAAAGAAGAAAAAATAAAGAAGTCCGCCGAAGAAAGTGCGATTTCTGTAATCTCTTACCCCGGAAATTCTGTACTCCTCGGAAGGCTTTGCAGCTTATCGTATGGGACCAGTGTGGTTTCATTAAAAAACGTCTCGGATGAAGAAGTAAAAGAGTTAATTAGTAGCTAATTATTTCTACATTTTCTGCGGAAATCTGATCAAAAAATACGTCGGTTTCTCCTTTTATTATTACTTGTATTTCCTAAGTATTTGTCTTAAAATAGACTTAAATTGGGATAACTTTGAGAGAATTATTTATACTTGGATGAATTATTCTTTTATTATTGGGTGCATATGAAATGAGTGAAAAAATTAAGTTATCTCCAGATGAGTTTCGATTATTATCGTTATTTCAGACAGTCACGACCGCTGATGCCCGCGACTGTATAATTGATGAAAAGATGGAACGTGTAATTTTTGTTGTAAATAGAGGACAAATGGGAATGGCAATTGGCAAAGGAGGGTCCAATATTAAGCAGCTACAGAACGTGATTAACAAGAAAATAGAATTGGTTGAACATTCTGAGAATCCAACTGATTTTGTCAAAAATATTTTCAATTCAAATATTATTCAAGAAATTCGTATAAACGATCGTCTGGATGGGACCAAAATAGCCCTAGTTGTTGCAGATGCAAAGAAAAAGGGACTAGTCGTGGGTAAAGATGGAAGGAATGTTGACAAAGCGCGACTACTCGCAAAGAGATATTTCAATATTACGAACGTGCTTGTAATTAGTCCGGAACAATTAATTAAAAGTGAAAAGATGTGATATTTATTGAGTAAATCACCGTTAGGATTATTCTCGGGTAGAGTTTTGAAAACCAAACGAAAGCGTTCCCGATGGTCAAACAAGTATTATAAACGTAGAATGCTTATGTTAGATAAGAAAGCTAATCCGTTGGAGGGTGCTCCACAGGCCAGAGGTATTGTATTAGAAAAGGTCGGAATCGAATCAAAACAGCCTAATTCTGCAGTCCGCAAATGTGTAAGGGTACAATTAATAAAAAATGGAAAATCAATTACTGCATTTTTGCCACGCGACGGTGCGCTAAACTTTGTGGATGAACACGATGAAGTAGTATTGGAAGGGATAGGAGGCTCAATGGGTGGTGCAATGGGTGATATCCCAGGGGTTAGATGGCAAGTATTCAAAGTGAATGGTGTATCCCTTAATCAATTGGTAAGAGGAAAGAAGGAGAAACCAAGGCGATAAAAATGAGTGGAAAAGAACAAGTAAATATGCTCCTATTCAACAAATGGGATACGAGATCTATTGAGATTGTTGATGAAGGGCTGAAAAATGTAATCCATCTACATCCCTCAATGACAATACCGGTAACCTTTGGACGTCATGAGCATCAGAGATTAAAAAAAGCAGAGGTCAATATAATTGAACGTCTGGTTAACAAGCTTATGCATTTTGGAAAAAGATATGCTAAGAATACGGGACGAATGGGTGGCAAAAAGACAAAGGTTATGAACGTCGTAAAAACTGCACTCGAAATCATATCAATAGAGACCGGTAAAAATCCTGTAGAATTACTAATAAGGGCAATAGAAAATGCAGCACCAAATGAGGATACAACCAGAATAGTTTATGGTGGTGTGGTTTATCATGTTTCGGTTGATGTTTCACCTTTAAGAAGGGTGGACCTAGCTTTGCGATTCATTGCAGAGGGGGTACGCGAGTCGACTTATTCTTCACCTCAAGCCATGGAAGAGGTCCTTGCCAGAGAAATAATGTTAGCCTCTGAGAACGACATGAACAGTTATGCAATAAAAAAGAAAAATGAGCAGGAAAGGATTGCAATGTCATCTAGATGATTAAAAATTCTCGCTTTCTACCATTTATTTAGTGACATTCAATGAGTGGCAAAGATGACTATATTTTTAATAAGCAGAATTTATTAACTACACAATCCGGCAGAAAAATTTTTAAGAGTGGTTTGATCAGGGACAAAAAATATGCTTCGTTCAAATTCTATCTTAATAAATCAAAAAAAGAGTATGATGGATTTGTACAAAGATATAAAGATGGAATTTGTGGGTTAATAAAATCCGATCCTTCCCCTATTCAGACGCATAGGGATTTCATAGAGGGTATTGGTGGAACTCATGAATTAGAGCTTGCTCCGCAAGAAATTGAAACACTAAAGTCAAAGATGGAAGATCCGGCTGATTTGTTTGACCGGATCGATAGGATACTGAATTCTAATTTTATAAAAATGACTTTTCCCGTATTTTATGCTCTTTTTGATGGTTACGCTCAAAGTACAGGATTAAATAGTGAAAAAATAAGAAATAATGTGATAGATGGACATTTGATTGCCATAGATCTGAGCGAGCCCATGGATAGGATTTTGGATAAAGACGAAGACCTTGATTATCTTGAAGACTACAAATTCATTAATCCATACATACTTTTGTTGGCAAAACAAAAAATAAGTGAAACAGCACCTGGAGTACTCGAAGAATTTCAATCTGGTTTTAATGACGCCCTTTTAGGTCAACAAATCGATTACGAATTGAAAACCAAAAAACTTGAACTTACTTACGATAATTTAGAACAAAGTTACAAGAAATACCGATCAGTTCTAGGAACAGCAGGTAGAAATATGAGTCTCAATCAACGACCATTGTCAGAAATCTATTATATAGGTATGGCAAAAGCTGCAGAGTGTGTGGGTTGTGGAAATGAAATCCAAGATGCAATTGTTACTAAGGGAATCAAGTCACCCTCGTGGCCTCTTTTTTATTCAAACCTTACTCACGATGTGAAATCAGGATTCAGGCTAACCTTAGAAAAGAGTAAATCATATTTATCTGAGGCATCCTTGGCTTTAGAAATGCTCGATAATGATATAATGATAAAACCCTTTCTCGAATTTTTATTCTTAACCGTTAGTCATTACAATGAATTCTGGTATAGAGAGCTTGTAACCAAAAGGGCAGACCTCCTACATAAGTTTCAGAACGAATTAGATAAAAAATAATTTTTGTTTTAAGGAGATGAGTCATAAGAAATTATGTGGATAGAAAAATATCGAGTGAGCGAATTTGACGGTTTTTTTGGAAATGAAAAATCAAGGCACATAATAATAAACTGGCTAAAAAATTGGATTAAGGGAACAAAACCACTTCTAATCGTAGGTCCTCCAGGAACTGGAAAGACTTCGTTCGTTAATTCATTGGCAAAATTACTGGATCTTGATTTGATCGAACTAAATGCAAGTGATCTTCGGAATAAAATTAATTTGGAGACTATTATCAATCCGATCCTAATAAACAATAGTATTTTTGGAAAACAGATGCTGTTGTTTTTAGATGAAGTAGATGGCATCTCCGGAAGGGATGATTATGGTGGAATGCCATTCTTGTCAAACATATTAAAGAATTCTGACGTTCCGATAATCATGGCCTCCAATTCAAAGAGTTTTAAGATGAAAGACATTATAAAAAATTGTAAGCTTGTTGAATTTAGACCATTGTCGTCATTTGCAAGTTATATGTTGCTCCAAAATGTCATGAGGATGGAAAGAAGGGATTTAGAAAGTTCGGATCAATTTAAAATTATTGATCAAAGTCGGGGCGATGCCCGGACTCTTTTGAATACTTTGCAAGCGAAGCTGGAAGGAGAGGTTAATTCAGATGGTAACACCGGCAGTGAATTATCAATTGAGGACTGTATCAACAAATTTTTTAGTCTAACTGACATTTCACTAGCAAAACAAATATTGATAACATCCTCAATTCGTTATTCAACTCCAAAATATGGTTTTACCTCAGAGGAACGTAGCAAAGATTTCTTAAATGCTTTGTATACTAGCATTGTTAGCAGCGAGAGAAATATACAATCAGATGATTTGGCAAATATACTTGACAAGCTTTCGGAGATTGACTTATTCATAAATAGGATTTATGAAAAACGAAACTGGAGATTACTAAGATATGCCAACGACTTGTTACTCCAGAAATTATTTAAGATTAGTAGAGATAAGGCTATAGAATATAACCAATATTCTGTTCCCTTTTCATCAATGGGCCCAATATTTATGAGGGGACAATCACTAAGACCTCTTAGAACGGAACTGTCAAAGATTTTTCATACAAGCGTATCCAAAATTGGACTTTTCTATTATTCCAACTTCATTGAGATTTTGAAAAATCTGGCGATTCAAGATATTGATTTTGATAGTCCTGATACATTAAAGTTAAATGAAGTCATAAACAAGGAAATTTTTAAACAATCAAGCAAAACAAAACTTTAAACAATGGTTCTGATTCTCATACGTAAATAGATTCTATTATGGACAACGACCCCTTACTAGCCCGTGATTGGATAAAGATGAATATGAAATTTCCAGGTTTTTGTTTAATTTGCAAACAGAGGATCCACTCAGCAGAGATGGGTTATTGGTCGAGGACAGCTAAATCAATCCTCCATTTAGATTGTTATAACCTTTCTGGTCTTGATACTAAAAAAAATCAAAATTCGCTAAACAACAAAACGGTTCAGAGCCAAAAAAATGCGGACAACCTGTTGGCTGACTTTATCACACAACGAGAAAATAAGGAAAAGTGTTTCATATGCCGTAGTCAAATTGATTTTCAAGATAGTCTGGTATTGACACTATTAAAACTTGAAAAAAATATTAGTACTCTGGAAACAATTTTTTGTTCAACTTGTTTATCTCGCTCAGATCCTCACATATTTGAAGAATACAAACATGCCTTCTCAAAAAATCTAAAATCCGCTTAGCATAATTTTACATAACTTTTTAAAAAGATTAAAATGTATAATCCTATACAATCTCATCTAGTGATATATGTTGTCAAGTGAGTATGAGTATAACGTTAGTAAACTCTTGGCAGAAAAAGTAAAAAGATTACAAGACTTGCAAAATTCAGATAAATCTTCTAATTATGAAAAAGATTTCTTAAGGATGGAAATCGAAACCCTTGAATCCTTATATGAAAATTACAATCTGGGGTTAAATTATTTTAGACGAGCTAAGGGAGGCAGGAATGGGTTGCGTGAACTTCGAGATAAGGACTAGTTAAGACGCATGGTTCCTAAAATGAATAAGCAATTATTCATAGCAAAATCTATATTTAATACTGTTAAGGATTAAAAACATAATATATGCGTGAGGAAAAACTAAAACAATATTACGACCGAAAACACAGTGCTGAAGCAGGTGGAGGTCCAGATAAAGTTGAAGCTCAGCATTCCAAGGGAAAGCTAACTGCGAGAGAGCGCATAAATCTTTTATTAGATCCAAATACATTTACTGAAATTGACAAATTTGTAACTCATCGAGGTGATGATCCTGAAGTAAAAAAATATTATGGTGATGGTTTAATAACTGGTTTTGGAACCATTAGCGGTAGGCAAGTGTTCATCTACGTTTATGATTTTACTGTTTTGGGCGGTTCGCTAGGAGAAATGGCCGGAAAAAAAGTATCCAAAGTTATGACACTCGCACTAAAGGTAGGATGTCCTATTATTGGTATTCTTGATTCAGGCGGGGCTAGGATCCAGGAAGGTGTATCAAGCCTAGACGGTTATGGTGATATTTTTCTAAAGAATGCTCTTGCCTCAGGTGTTATACCACAAATCACTGCCAGTATTGGACCATGCGCTGGTGGGGCTGTATATTCCCCAGCGATGACGGATTTTGTCATAATGGTTGAAAATGTGGGCCAAATGTTTGTAACAGGACCAGAGGTAGTAAAAGAAGTCCTTAGTCAAGAAGTTACCTTCGAGGAATTGGGAGGTGCTAGAACTCATGCTACAAAATCGGGAGTTGCAAACTTCGTAGCGAAGGACGAGGTTGATTGTATGGATAAGATTAAAACATTGCTCTCTTACCTTCCTCAAAATAATAAAGAAGAACCTGAAATTTTAGCAGATGACGCTGACGACCCTAACCGTTTGGATCCTAATTTGATAAAGGTATTGCCTGACAATCCATATCAATCTTATGATATGAAGGAAATCATTACTTCTATTGTTGATAACGGGGTTTTCTTCGAGGTTCATGAACTCTTTGCGGAAAACATAGTGGTTGGATTTGCGAGGATGGGAGGTAGATCTGTGGGTATTATTGCAAATCAGCCTTTATTTTTAGCTGGTGCATTAGACATCCATTCTTCTAATAAGGCTGCAAGATTTGTTAGATTTTGTGACTCGTTTAATATTTCCATAATCACCCTTGTAGATACCCCTGGATATTTACCAGGAGCTGACCAAGAGCACAATGGTATTATCAGACATGGGAGCAAACTTCTATTTGCCTATTGTGAGGCAACCGTTCCAAAAATTACCTGTATTATCGGCAAAGCATATGGGGGGGCTTATATTGCGATGGGAAGCAAAAATCTTGGGACTGATTTGAACATCGCATGGCCAACAGCTGAAATCGCAGTATTAGGGCCAGAAGCAGCTATTACTATTATGCATAGGAAAAGTCTAAAAGATTCTACCGATGCAGCAAGCAAAAAGAAAAGTTTGGCAAAAGAGTATCGAAACAAGTTTGCAAACCCATACATAGCTGCGGAAAGGGGAACGATTGACTCTGTAGTTGATCCAATGGAAACCAGACCTTTAATAATAAGCGCCCTCAATGCCCTTTCTAACAAAAAAGAGAACAGACCATGGAAAAAGCATGGAAATATTAATTTATAGTTAGGTGATTGGATGTCTAATCAAATAACTAGTATATTAATTGCAAACCGAGGAGAGATCGCTTTAAGAATCATTAGAGCCTGCAAGGAACTAGAAATAAAGTCGGTATCTGTATATTCGGATGAAGATAAGAGTTCTATCCACGTCAAACGAGCTGATGAGGCATATCATATCGGACCCGCAGCTCCTGCTCAAAGCTATTTGAACATGAATCGAATCATGGAAGTTGCTATAAAAGCAGGGGTGGATGCAATACATCCAGGTTACGGCTTTCTTTCAGAAAATGAAACTTTTGCTGAATTATGTGAGAAGAATAACATTATTTTCATCGGTCCTAAAAGTCTAGCTATGGAGCTGACTGGAGATAAAATGAAGTGTAAGCGCATTATGAAACAGGCTGAAGTTCCCACAGTTCCCGGCAGTGAAGGAGTTATTGATGACGTTGATAAAGCAGTCGAAATTGCTAACGAAGCAGGATACCCAGTTTTACTAAAATCAGCATATGGTGGAGGGGGACGCGGTATCAGACTTGCAAAAGACGAGAAGGAATTGAGGCAGGAATTTGAGATGGCCTCTGCAGAGTCAAAAGCTGCATTCGGAAAGGCTGCTCTTTTTGTGGAAAAATTCTTAGAAAAAATCCGACACATTGAATTTCAATTGGTTAGGGATTCGCACGGCAACACCAGACATTTGTTTGAGCGAGAATGTTCAATTCAAAGAAGGCATCAAAAATTAATTGAAATGTCTCCCTCACCAATAATGACCTCTGAAAAGAGAAATGAAATTGGGGAGGTAGCAAAAAGAGCCGCTGATGCAGTTGACTATCTAAATGCAGGAACAGCTGAATTTCTGTGCGATCCACAAGGTAATTATTATTTTATCGAGATTAATTCTAGATTGCAGGTTGAACATCCTGTTACCGAACTTGTTACGGGCCTGGATTTGGTAAAATTGCAAATATCAATTGCAAATGGAGAACCAATTCCCTTCAAGCAACACGATCTTACATTTAACGGTGCCGCAATAGAATGTCGTATTAACGCAGAAGATCCATTCTATGACTTTGCTCCTTCAGTAGGTAAAGTACCTTATTGCAATCTACCATACGGCCCAGGCATACGTGTAGATACTTACCTCTATCCTGGATGCACCGTCTCAGGCTTTTATGATTCTTTGACCGCTAAGCTAATATCTTGGGGATCATCATTTGATGAATCACGTCGAAGAATGAGAAACGCTCTAGATGAGTTCGTAATTGAGGGAATAAATACTACTATACCATTGTACAAAACCATAATGAATGATGAATACTTTATTAATGGTGATTTGTCAACTGATTACCTTGATAGGTATTCTATCATAGAAAAGATGAGAAAAGAATTAAGGATCAAGAATTCTGATAGACAAAAAAGACTTTTACCGGCTGTGGCATCTGCAATCATTCAAACTGAAAAAGTCAAACAGCCTTCAAAGAGGGATCATTCTGTTCAGAATGTCTGGAAATTTGGTGGAGTTGCTTGAAATAGAATGGAAATAAAGGTTGATGATATACCGGAAGAATTTGAAGGTAAAATCATAGGGTTTGATAAAGACGGTAATTTAGTTGTCCAAATTAATGGATCAGATCACCTCATAAAAGTAATTGATATGAAATCAGACAAATTTGAATTCTTGTTTGATAATGCATTTCATGAAATAAAGATTCTTGAAGTCACAAGCACAGAATTAAAGATATTATTAGATGGACAATCGATGCTGCTCAAAAAACACGCAAAATTAACTGAAATAATTGAAAAATCAAGAGCAAATTCAGGTAGTGCCACTTCCCAGAATACCATATCAAGTCAGATACCTGGAAGAGTAATATCAATAGCCGTAAATAAAGGTGATACCGTCAAACAAGGGGATAACATCGTGGTTTTGGAATCTATGAAAATGCAAGTTGCCATCAAATCTCCTAGAGATGGGACTGTAAGAGATCTCAAAGTTAAAGAAGGTCAGAGCATTTCAAGAAATGATGTTGTAGCAATTCTTGATTAAAGTAGCAATTATTATCCCGTAGTTAAATCAATTAATCATTCATTTAGGCAAATAAAAGAAAATTTGATGAATTAAATCCTTTAAAAGGATTTGAATTTTATGTGATTATGGTCCTGATTTCTTCATAATTGGGTTCGATTAGGGGGTTGTCTGTTACCCATCTATATACAATCTCATGACTATTGTTGTCTACAATAAATATAGATCTTTTAGCTACTTTGAAATCTTTTAATTTACCTAAACTAGGCATTACAACATTGTATTGCTCAATCACTTCTCTATTATAATCGCTTAAGACTGGAAAGTTTAGGTTATGGTGTTCAGCAAAAACTTTATTCGCAAAAGGACTATCAACCGATATTCCCAAGATATTTACGTTTTCTTTTTTTAAGCTATTAAGGGTGTCTCTGAAATTGCACATTTCAACAGTACAAACTGGCGAACCAGCAGCTGGGAAGAATGCCAAAATTGTCAATCCTTCTTTACTGGCTGATAATCTACGAACTTCCTGATTCGTGTCTAAAAGCTCAAAATCTGGCGCTTTATCGCCTATATTCACATTCATATTCTTGTTGGGTGTTTCGCTATTCGAATTATTGTTCTGATTCGAAGACATATTAAGATAATATGCGACTAGCATTAAAAAGAACCTTTCTATATCGCTTTCAGCAATTTTTTCAAGGTATGACTATTATATAGAATACTATATAGTTGGTGTAATGGTGTATCTTTGTTTCAAATAAAACCCACCCCATTTAGCTTTCTAAATTCTTTAATTAAATTTTTTAAAGTATCAACAACAAATTTCAATTCCTCTTGTGTGTTTTGGTGTCCTATAGAAAACCTTATTGAACCACTTACTTGATCATAAGTCAAACCTAGAGATTTCAGAACATGAGACGCTTTTTGTTTCTTGTTTGAAGAACAGGCCGATCCTGTAGAGGCCTCAATACCATGTTCATCTAATTTTATCAAAATGTCCTCTCCATTTATGCCAGCAAAAGAAAAGTTTACATTATTGGAAATTCGATTCTCCATTGAACCATTTAATACAGATCCTGGTATTTCTTTGATTATCCTGTCTATCATGTATCTTTGAAGCTCCTTAATTTTGGTTTGGACAGTTTCAAGTTTCTCGTTCCAAATTTCACAGGCTTTGCCGAAACCAACTATAGCGCTAACATTCTCTGTTCCTGATCTTAAATTCATTTCTTGGCCGCCGCCAAATATTATAGGTTTAATGTGTATTCCCTGTTTTATGAATAACGCTCCAATTCCCTTGGGCCCATTTATCTTATGAGATGAAACCGTCATCACGTCTATTTTCAAGTCAGTAACATTTATTGGAATCTTGCCAACGGCTTGGACTGCGTCTGAATGAAAAATAGTACTATTGTTTTTTGATTTTGCAATTTCAACCAGAGCCCTGATGGGTTGAATAGTTCCTATTTCGTTATTTGCTAGCATTATGCTAATCAAACTGGTTTTTGGCGATACCATCTCGCTAAAAATATCTAAATCAATTAATCCATCTTTCTTTATGGGGACATAATCTATGTCAAATTCTAGATCCTTTTCGATGAATTTGACAGTCTCTATTATGGAATCATGTTCTATCTTGGATATCAATATTCTTTTACAAGTGGGTCTTATATTGTTGATCAGTCTGGCACATCCAATTAGGGCCAAGTTATTGGATTCAGTCCCCCCAGAAGTAAAATAAATTTCGTTAGATTTAGAACCGATTAATTTAGATATGCGTACGCGGGCCTTAGAAACGGCTATAGCTGACTTTCTACCCAAAGCGTGGAGTGATGAAGGATTACCATAGTAGCCAGTTAAAAATGGTAACATTTCATTTATTACATCAATGTCGATCGGGGAGGAAGATGCGTTATCTAAATAAATGGGTTCCTTGGTTTTGGTACGGTTATTTTTTGACATACTTATCTATTGTTATTATTTCATTCTCATTCAGTTTTCCAATATCTTTTTTTCCGTAACCTTCTAGATCTATAGTGACATATTTATAGCCCAGCTCTTTTATTTCATATACTATTTTATCAATTTGGTCAAGGTTACATAACTTAGCGATTTCACTCTTCTCCACCTCAATTCTTGCTATTGTGTCATGATCCCTTACTCTTACCTGTCTCACATCAGATATTTTTTTTATTATTGTTTCGCATCTTTCAATTCGTCTTAATTTGACTGAATTAATTTCAGTTCCGTGAGGAACACGTGATGCCAAGCATGAATTAGAAGGTTTGTCATGGACAGACAAATTATTGATTTTTGCAAAATGGCGGACTTCATTCTTGTTCAATCCTATTTCCAATAGAGGACTCTTGATTCCTCTAGAATGTAGTGCGACCAAGCCTGGCCTATCATCGTCTAAGTCATCAACGTTAGTGCCATCCACAATCAGAGCAATACTTTTCTCTTCAGCTATCTTTAGCAAATTAATGGCCAGCTCATTTCTGCAGTGAAAGCAACGAAGGTTGTCGTTCTTTGTGAAATCTGGATTATCTAATTCGTTATATTCTAGTAAAAGATGAATTACATCAATCTCTTCGGCCACTTTCTTAGCTGTTTCTAATTCTTCGTTTGCCAGTGTTTGATAATTTGCTGTTATTGCTAAAACATTATCTTTTCCAAGTGCCTGTCTTGCTGCGAGAGTAACTAAAGTGCTATCTACTCCACCCGAAAGGGCAACTAGAACTTTACAATTTCTGGATTTAAACCAATTAATAAGTAAATGATACTTACTTTGGTTTAAATCCTCCAGACTCTTAATTGGATTAATCGACATCTAAGATCAGCTATATGTCCTATAGATTCCTTTGAAATATTAAATTATTGACTGTTTCCATAGTCTTCTTAAATGAAAAACCTAGTTGGTTTGCAATTTCTTTAATATTATCATACTCTGGTTTTATGTTAATTATTTTACCATGTTGGTCTTTTGATATTTTTACATTAATTACAAATTCATGATTTTCAATCATGATTGGAAGCAGTACACTAAAGCGCTCCAGTTTATATCTTTCATTTATAGTCTTTCTAATCCCTAGTGTTCCAGTCTCATTAAAAATCAATTCGATGATTTTTTTTTCAACATCTTCAGAACAAATAACCTTGAGAATATGTACTGGTCTATTCTTCTTAGTTATCCCACTAACCAGTGTAACATCTTTTACTCTTACATCTTGTTTTGACAATTTTTCTACCAGATCGCCAATCATTTCACCGGTCATATCATCAATGTTAGTCTCAAGAACTGATACTGTATCTGATTGTATCGAGTAATTAATGTTAGATTTGCCAATGGATATTCTTAATATGTTAGGAACACCATAAAATTTCTTATATCCAGTACCGTATCCTATTTTATGGGGTATAAATTCAGGATAAGTACTAATAATTTTAGGATTCAATCCCGCTAATATTGCTGCTCCTGTAGGGGTAGTCATTTCAGAATGCACCGGACCTCCTGCTATTGGTATCTCTAAGATCCTAAAAATTTCTAACACAGCATTTGTAGGATTTGGGATCGTCCCATGTGAGAATTGGGTTGTTCCTCCGCCTACAGCAACCTTGGCAGAATAAAAAGTAGTATCAAAAAATAGATTCAGGTCATCTAAAGCAGTTGCACTTCCGATTAAATCAGCAGCCGTGTCAATACTGGAGGACTCGTGAAGGTGCAGGTCTTTTACTTCTTTATCATGAATTCTTGACTCTACTCTGATTATAGTTTTCATCGTTTCCATTACAAATTTTTTTGCCATTTCGGATAGACTTGTAACATCACAGCAATTGGCCAGAATTCTTAACATCTCAGTGGCCTTTCGTTCCAGTATCTTTTCTTCAATCTCAAAAAGAAATCTTGTAGCCCTTATTCCATTTGATTCAGAATTTATGAATTCCATCTTTTTTATTCTGGTGTCGGCATATAGTTTCTCTATCATTTTTATATTATTTATGATTTTATTCTTGCTGGCGCCACAATCCACCAAAGCAGATAAAAACATATCCCCTGAAATTCCTGCAACCTGCGGATCAATTACGACTACTTTTCTCAACTATATTTTTATTATAGGACCCCTCTATAATGGGTTTTATAGCCTAGATCATAAACCACTGAACGAATTCTTCGTTTACATATTCATTTGATTATTGCCTCTGAATTTTAGGGATAATTTAAAACTATAAATAAAAAAAATAATGTCACATTTGTATGACAATTTCTATTATTGGTTCTGGTAGAGTCGGGGCTTCGGTTGCCTTAAATTGCGGTATAAGAGAGTTAGACCCTCAAATAAATTTAATAGACATAATCGAGGGATTGCCTCAAGGAGAGGCAATGGATATAAATCATCAATTGTCTGAACAAGGTATAGACAGCTTTGTCCAGGGCTCCAATGACTTTAGTATTTTAAGGGATTCGGAGATAGTCATTTTAGTTGCCGGGATTGGACGCAAACCTGGAATGACAAGAATGGACCTTCTCAAAACAAATGCTTCTATTGTTAAGGATGTTTCATCAAAAATTGCTCAAAATCGTCAAACATGTAAACTGATCATAGTAACTAATCCCTTGGATCCAATGACATATCTTGCTCTAAAGGCTACCAAATTCCCCAAAAATAATGTAATGGGCATGGGAGGAATGCTGGACTTGTCAAGATTCTCTAGCTTCATCAATGAATATACTCGGTTGTCCAGAAATTCAATTTCAGCAATGGTGATTAGTGAACATGGGGAAAGAATGTTACCACTAATTAGATTTTCTTCAATTTCCGGAATACCTCTTAGTCATTTCATAGATGAAAGGCAATCAAAAGAAATCTATGAAAAAACTAAACAAGTGGCTGCCGAGGTTATCAAATATAAAGGCGCTACAGTATATGCACCAGGCAATGCTGTTGCAACTATGGTTGAATCAATGGTAAAAGATAAAAGAACTGTTATTCCGTTGTCTGCATATCTGGATGGTGAATATGGAGTAAAAGATGTGTGTATAGGAGTTCCTGCGGTACTTGGGAAAAACGGAATAGAGAAAATTATAGAGTTACCGCTAAACGAATTTGAACAACAAGAGTTCGCAAACGGAGTTAAAAATGTGAAAGAAGCAATCCCTCTTCTACCACTTTAACTTGTTTGTATGTTTTATGGACCTAAGAAATATTTTATTAGATTATTACAATAACAAGAAAAGCCTTGATGAAGTGATCAAATCCATCTCCCTTTTTTCAGTCGAATATATCGAAAACGATATAGCTCAAATCGATATCAACCGAGATTTTAGAAAATCTATTCCAGAGATTATTCTGGCAACACGTAAAAGGAACAGCGAATTAGTATTGATCAGTAATCGAATCCTTGAGAAAAAAGGCTATGTCCTTGTGAGTAAAATTAAACCTTTGATAGTAAGCAAATTAACGAATTATTATAGCAAAAAGGGCTTTATTGTAGACCGAAGTCATAATGGAACTTCTATATTAGTTTATGACGCAATATCTTCACTTCCTAAAAACCGAGGAGGTAAAGTGGGGATAATTTGTGCGGGGACTTCTGATGTGGGAATTGCTGAAGAGGCACGCTTGGCAACTTTAGCAATGGGCTGCACATCTTACCTTGCTTATGATGTTGGTATAGCTGGAATTCACAGATTGCTTAACTCATTGAAGCAAATGATGTCAAACGGCATAGACGTGATAGTAGCAGTTGCCGGAATGGAGGGAGCCCTTCCAGCGGTGGTAACATCTTTGGTAACTGTTCCAGTGATAGGTGTGCCTTGTTCTGTTGGATATGGCTATGGGGATAATGGTAAAGGTGCTTTGGCGTCTATGCTACAAACCTGTTCTTTTGGTCTCTCTGTTGTAAATATTGACAACGGAATAGGGGGAGGCATTTTTGCAAGTCTAATCGCTAACAAGGGTCGATAGAGTCTAAATATATCCATGACTCATAAAAAATGCCAGCTAAAACCTTACTGTTTTTGATTCATTTTTGAAATTTTTGATCTTATTAGAATATGAATTCTTTATAACGCTCATCAATCTTTTCTCTTCAAGATAAAATGATTGTTCAACCACAGGTGAACTTTTCGACCTGAAATACAAAAGCACTAGGTGTTAAAGGATCTGACTTTTGCCTAGGTCAACAGCCTTTCAATAATATTTAGGCTCATAATGCTTGTAGTCAAAAATACATGTGCTGTTCTTTTTGCAATCATTATCTTCTTCATGACCGTCAACTTAATTTACAATAAAAGGGCAGTTCTACCATTTGTCACAGGTTTTGGACCCCGTTTAGTTTCTACATTTCAAAAGAAATTCAAAAATTAGCAGGATTAAAGGACTGCTGGAGTAGGTCAATGTCAGAAATATTATTGATTTAACATTTTAATAAAGATTCTTATTTCATATTGTATGTCAGCCTTGAACACATCATTTATCAACAATATTATTTTTGATTTTTTTAAAACGTTTATAAGAGATTTAAGAGAGTTTTCTTGATTGTTAGAATAAAGGAGAAGTAATGAATGTCTTACATTAAAACGCTTAAAAGAATAAGAAATAATAAAACAAATTATAGAAAAAGGAAGGCTGTGTTAATTAGCAAAAGGAATTTCATAACTGTGAGAATAAGCAATCAAAATATTCACTGTCAACTTATAAAACCAGCGATAAAAGGTGATCTCGTCCTTTCGTTTTCCAATAGTAGGGAACTAGCTAAATTTGATTGGAAAGGTTCTACCAACAACTTATGTGCTTGCTATCTGGTCGGGTTGATGCTTGGAAAAAAAATGCTTGCCAAGAAAATTGATTCTGCAATTTTATATACTGGTCAAACATCTTTCACAAGTAAGGTAGCCGCCTGTCTTAAAGGCATTTCTGCTGCTGGAGTCAATATTCCATTATCCGAAGAAACCTTACCCGATGAAAATCGAATAAATGGTTCTCATATCTCTCAATATGCCGCAGTTCTTAAGGAGGATACAATTAAATATGAGAAACAATTTTCGAAGTTATTTAGTAAAAATATTAACCCCGAAGAATATCCAAAACATTTTGAAGAAGTAAAGACTCAAATTTCTACCGGAAATTTCAATTAGGGTGAAAACTTGACCACTATAATATTCACCGAAAGAATAATAAACAAAAAAACAACTGACTTTGATAAGGTACTAATGTGTTGAGAATGAGAGTTATGATGATTAATGAATTGACAATGCCTTATGGTTCGGGTGTAATTATTGAGTAGAATGTCTAGACCTAGTGAACCTGAAGTCGAATGGAAACCAAGAACTACACTAGGTATTATGGTAGCCAGTGGTAAAATTAACTCCATGGAGCAAATATTCGAAAATGGAATGAGGATTCAAGAATCTGAGATCGTGAAGCACCTTTTGCCTGATATCAAAACTCAGGTAGTAAGTGTTGAAATAGTGCAAAAACAAACAGATGCTGGCGAACTCACTAGATTTAATGCTCTTGTGGCAATCGGCAATGAGTCTGGTTGGTTTGGTATAGGAAAAGGCAAAGCCTCCCAGATGAGGAATGCCATAGACAAGGCCACTAATGCCTCCTACTTAAACGTCATCCCGGTAAAATTGGGATGCGGGAGTTGGGAATGTCGATGTCAGCAAGCTCATTCAGTGCCATTTAAAGTACAGGGTAGGGGTGGCAGTGTAACGATTGAATTGATCCCTGGTCCTCGTGGATTGGGTATAGTAGCTGGTGAGAATATTAGAAACTTGTTGAAATTAGCAGGATTAAAGGATTGCTGGAGTAGGTCATTTGGATCTACTAATACTATGTCGTCTACTGCAAAAGCAATTTTTAGTGCCTTAAGAAGTACATTTATCACAGGATAGGAATTGAAATGGTGTATTTAGTAGTTAGAATGAAAGGGACTGTTAACATTCCCAATTGGGCAATTGTAACACTTGAAAATTTGCATCTTAACAAGAAATTTCGAGCAACCCTAATTCCAGAAAATGACCAAACATTAGGGATGCTTCGGAAAATTAAAGAAATAGTTGCTTGGACTTCTGTTGAGGAGAACTTTATCAGAGAATTTATCGAACAAAAAGGCCGTGCGTCTTCATCTAAATTGTTGTCCAACCAAAAACAGACTGAATCTGGAAAAACATCCAATCCTGATATTAACAAGGTTGTTTCTGATGTCTCCAAAAACGAAACCTATCTATCTAAATTAGTTGGAATAAAACCTTGGTTTGCGTTGAATCCTCCAAAAGGTGGATTTAAGAAAAAATCAAAGCTTTTGCACTCTCAGAACGGAATATTGGGAGAAAATAAAGATTTGTTAGATATCGTAAAGAGGATGATGTAGTCTATGAACAATAATTGTTTGCCGTTTGGTAAAGCATTGCAAACTTTAATATTTATACCCAAAGTTGGTTATCCCCTAAGGAAATATTGGTGATAATGGATGGCTACTCGATTAAGAAAAAGTAGAAAACAACGTGGAAGTCGCTTCTGTGGGTGGGGTCAAATTGGCCAACATAGAGCTTCGGGAAGTAGAGGAGGTGTCGGAAATGCGGGAAAACACAAGCACTTCTTCATCAGGACCATTAAGGAGGAGCCAAATCATTTTGGGCATGAACAGTTTCATGCATTAAGACCCAGTGACTCTTTAAAATGGATAAATCTTAAAGACTTGAATGAATTGGTAAAATATTCAGAAACTAGTGAAGATGGTAAGGTCATACTTGATTTAGAAAAGTTAGGGTATGACAAGGTCTTGGGCAGCGGAGGCATAAACTCTGCCCTTACAATTCGGGTAAAAAAAATCTCAGACTCTGCCAGGAACAAAATCACAGCAGCTGGAGGAGAGGTGCTAATTTTAGATGAGCTCAGTACAGAATGATGGTTTCTTTAGAACAATAGTAAAGACAATCTCCCCTGTTATCCCACAAGTTGAGAAGCCTAAAAAGAAAATTACTCTAACTAATAAATTGATATGGACCGGCATTGCTATGCTTATTTACCTAGTAATGGGGCAGGTTTCATTATTTGGAGTAAATGTTGATCCTGCTACTGATCCATTGGCTTTTGCCAGAGTAATCTTTGCTGCTCAACAGAGAACTTTATTGGAGCTTGGAATTGGTCCTATTGTTACTGCTGGATTGTTAATGCAGTTATTGAAAGGTTCGGATATTTTAAAACTAAACTTTAAGGATCCTAACGATAGATCCCTCTTTACATCTGCCACAAAAATAGTTACTATAATTGTAATAGTTGCAGAAACACTACTGTATGGTGTAAGCGTATATGGTGGCCTTACGCCGTCAGGCTATCATTTGACCATTTTAATAGCGCAGTTGACGGCGGCGTGTATAGTGGTCATGTACCTTGATGAATTGGTTCAGAAGGGATGGGGACTTGGCTCAGGGATCAGTATATTCATTATGGCCGGAGTAGCGCAAGCGATATTGTGGAGTCTCTTTAATCCTATACCGGTACCAAACGGCACTGAACTTAGTGGCTTGGTACCATTCATGATTACTAGCGGAATGGAGGGTCATATCGGAGATGCGGTATTGCGTTCGGCACCACCTGCTCCTGTTCCAAATATGCCAAGCCTCTTTGCATTTGGTATTACCGCGGGGATATTGCTGCTACTGGTATACGTGCAGGGTATACACGTGGATATACCCATTGTATCGACACGGTATCGAGGATTTACTGCGACGTATCCGATCAAACTCCTTTATACGTCCAACATTCCTGTGATATTGGCGTCTGCGCTTATGGCGAATGCGCTTTTCATAGGGCAAATGCTCTGGGTAAATTATAATCCAAACAACGATAATCCTGGCTTCAACTTAATAGCGCAGTATGATGCGGAATCTCAGAATCCTACCGGAGGTCTCTTTTATTATATAACAGCGCCTAGATCCTTTGAGGCTACTGTAGCTGATCCTGTGAGAGCGCTTGTATACGTGCTGTTCTTGACGACTATTGTTACCATCTTTGGCCGGTTGTGGGTCGAGCTGGGTGGACTCTCTGCGAAGGCGGCGGCGAAGAATCTATTGGACGCGGATGTACAAGTACCGGGCTTTAGACGGTCGGAAAGTTCGGTGCAATCGCTCCTGAACCGGTACATTCCATCTGTGACTATAATAGGCGGAGTAATAATCGGACTACTGGCGTCTGTTTCGGATTTGTTTAGTGTTTTCGGAACTGGAATAGGATTGTTACTGATGGTGGATATACTTGTGAACTACTATAACTTGTTGGTTAGAGAACAAGTCGATGTTCATATGCCAAAATTGGCATCCTTATTGGGACGAACGTAGAGAATTTGGTCACATGATAATGATAATGATTCCAAAATCATTATCATACCATATATTTTTAGATTTAATACCTTGCAAATTATTCATACTAATATTATTAATTATAAAGCTAAAAATAAAGGATTTATTTTCTAAATAGAATTATATGACAAAGCGCGTTATGATAGTTGGTATTCCCGGTGTAGGAAAATCTACTGTTATAACAAATGTATTTAATTTACTCTCTCAAGAAGGTATCGATACTAAAATCGCTGAATTTGGTAAGATCATGTTCGAACAAGCAAGACTCTTATCAATTAACAATCGCGACCAACTGAGGAAATTATCTATAGAACAGCAGAGGTCTCTGCAAGAAATGACCGCAAACTACATCCACTCACTCGGTAATGACGTTGTAATTATCGACACTCACTTATTTATCAGAACCGAGCACGGATATTATCCGGGTATGCCATTAAAATTACTAAATATAATAAATCCTTCGCACTTGATTCTGATCACCGCCAAATCCGAAGAGATTCATAGAAGAAGAACTGATGACAATAGCAGACAAAGGGATCTGATTTCTATCGATCGTATTAGCAATGATTTAAGGTTATCTGAAAGTATGATATCTTCAAGCTCGATAATATCAGGTTGCCCTTTTTATATTATACAAAATAATACAGATGAGGTTGAAAAGGCTAGCGATGATATTTGTAAGGTCATACTAAGCAAATGATATCAAAAAACTCATTGATAGCTTTATATATACATAGGTCACAATTGACCAAAATCTAGTTTTAGTGTTAAATATGGGATCGAATCAAATTAAGGATATTAAGAAATATGAAGACCATGCGGATCGCAAGATGAGTATTGTAATATCCGGATGGCCTGCTGTAGGAAAGACTACAATTGCTGAAAATCTAGCTAAGGATTTTAATCTAAAACTGTGGAACGGGGGGGATATACTAAAGATGATGGCGTTTGAACGAGGTTATTCATCGTCACTCAATCATGATTGGTGGGATACAGAAGAGGCAGCTAAATTTATGAGAGAGCGTAACAATAATCCAAACTTTGACAGAGAAGTAGATAATCGTTTGATAGAACTTGTCAAAGAAGGAAATGTCGTCATTACTAGTTATACGTTACCATGGATCTCAGACGCAACAATAAATTTCTGGTTGCAGGGTTCTGTTGATAGTAGATCAAAACGTATGTCGATGAGGGACAAAATAGATATCAATACTGCCAAGAAAATAGTACAACGACGCGATGTTGAGAATAAATTGATTTATCAAAAACTGTATCAGTTCGAATTTGGAGAAAAGCTTGACGTATTCGACTTCGCCATGAATACCGATATATTGTCATTAGAATCCTTAATTATTATTTCAAAAAACATAGTAGAGAATGTAATAAGCTCGTCTTGATTATCATGAAATTTAAAGGTAACGAACATTAATGGAATTTAATCTCCCTCAATTAGACAATTTAGTAAAGATAAATGATGGAACGTCCGATGAGAAATTCGGATACTATCCTAATAACAGACCTATTGCGCAACTATTAAGCTATGGACTGATTTTGTTGGATAAACCTCCTGGTACTACAAGTCACGAAATTGTTTCATACGTTAAAAAAATACTTGGTTTGGAAAAAGCTGGGCATAGTGGTACCTTAGATCCAGGCACAACTGGATTGTTACCCATTGGATTAGATGAAGGTACAAAAATAGTCCCTGTATTACTCCTGGGACCAAAGGAATACGTTGCCCTGGCTAGACTACATAGTCACGTTTCCAATGAAAAACTCGGTCAAGTATTGAAAGAATTTACCGGTCCGATTTATCAAAAACCGCCCCAAAGATCATCTGTAAAACGTCAAACACGTATTAGGACTATTTACGAATTGGAATTGCAAGATCAATTTGATCGATTGTTATTATTGAGAACACTATGTGAGTCTGGAACATATATTCGTAAACTAATATATGATATAGGGGAAGTGCTTGAAATTGGTGCCTCAATGATAGAGTTACGGAGGACTAAGGTTTGGAATTTTGTAGATGAATCCGACTTTGTTAGACTACATGATCTGGTAGACGCATTTCAGCTGTATAAAGAATCCGGCAATGAAGAGAAACTTCGAAGATTTATACTTCCAATTGAAATGGCCATGACTCATATTCCAGCAATAACTATTAGAGATACTGCGATAGATGCTCTTTGCCACGGCGCACAGTTAGCACTGCCTGGCATAGTATCCATTCCTCAAAACTTAAAAAAAGGCGATTTAGTAGGAATTTATTCACTAAAAGGAGAAATCGTTGGACTGGGTATATCTGTATTAGAATTTGATGAATTTCTTAGTAAAAAGAAGGGAATTTGCTTACAAATAAAAAGAATCGTTATGAAACCAAACACATATCCGAAATTTTGGTCCACTTCCGATACTAATCCAAGCCCGGCCAACTCTGAAATAAGTGGTGATGAATCGATTTTTAACTAATTTTGAATTTCAGATCCACCCATAACCTGTAATTAACAGGCAATTCGATTCAAGATAGATTGATCAGAATCTAAATTATTAAATAGTCTCTCCAATTCCTGGATTTGTTTTATCTAGCATTGATATTTTTCTAGCAAGGTTTTCCATAGTACCAGGCAAATGACAATTACACATGCAGTCATCACATTCTGCGTGTTTTAAATTCTTGCAAGAGTTTGAAAGTTGTAATTTTTCCATATACCTATCTTTCGATAACGTGTTCTAAATTTAATTGTTTAATCCATAGAAAATCTTATTTAATTTTGATGTGTTATGTCATCAAGTACAATTTGGTGGTGAGATTTGGTAATAAGGATCTGGCTAAATATCCTTTCTTAAAGGAAGCATTTTCGTATATTGTTAAATATGATTTTAAACTCGAAGATCTTGACAGTAGAGATTATCAGCATCTTATAGACAAGGCTACTAAAAAAATAGAACAATATCTATTTTTTGGAAAGTGTGAATATCAAATTAATTACAGCAAAACACATGAAACAATAGTCCAAGAAGAGGTTATCATATTCATTATCTCTTTGTTATTGATCAAATCTATTTCAATCCAAGCAGTGACCAAAAAATTTGCATTATTGGAATCAATGAGATTTGAAAAATACCTTATTTCTGATTTGAATACCGCTAACCAAGATGACAAAACTATTAAACTGATACTCTACAAGATTTTTGAGGATTTATTTAGTACTAAAATCTTGTTAGAGGTAGATATTTATAACTTCTACAAAATCCGAATCACTGATTATTTGGATCACCCGATTGCATTTCAAGAAAAAGAATGGAATTTAGTTAATAGAACCCTTCACAATGGATTTGTATATTTGGATGGAACCGAAATAGTAAGGTTATTCAGAAATGAACTTTATTTACTAATAATTGATAGGATCCAGAAAATGAGTATTGACAGAATACCAGATACCATAATGGCAATTTCAAAATCTATCAAAAAGCGATGGGAACAAATGCACCCATCTATCAACGAACCTGCTTACAATGTGGTTACACCTCCGTGCATTCAGCACATTTATGATCAAATTAGTAAAGGCGAGAATTTACCCCATCCTGCAAGGCTACTTTTAGGCACATTTCTAATTTATTCTAATAAGACACTGGAGGAGATGTTAGATCTCTTCAAACGATTACCCGATTTCGATGAAAAAATTACTAGGTATCAGTTAGAACATCTTGCAGGTAAAAAAGGTAGTTCCAAAAGGTACTATGTTCCATCTTGTGAAAAGATCAAACTAGAAAATTTATGCTATGAGACAAGAATATGTCAGGGAATTAGCAATCCTATTCAGCTCGTTAGAAAGAAATCGGATATCTAGTATGTCTGATACGTCATCTTTTGATTTTAATGAATCCGGAAAAAACGGCAAGCATACATCCAAATACCAAAATGCTGAACCAGATGACAAAAATAAAAATTGGCTTGAAGGGGTATTTAGGAGATACTACTTTTATCATTATTCACAAATTGAACTAGGTGAGTTGATTAATGAACATGAATTTGGATTCAGACTGTTCGATGGGAAAATCCGCAGGCACCTAGCCTTTAACGACAAAAAAGAGTTATATGCATATATTATAAAATTTTCTCCCTCTGATATTTTTTATTCCTCGTCCCGATATCAAAATCCGAAAGCAGAAATCGATCAAAAAGGCTGGATCGGGTCTGATCTTATATTTGATATTGATGGAAAAGATCTTCATTTAGAGTGTGCTCAAAGTCATAACTTAGTTTTGTGTAGGGATTGCAGCTTTATTTCTAAAGGCATCATCCCCAAATGTGCAGGTTGTAATAGTACCCGATTACAAATTATCGATATGCCGTGCTCTAGATGTATCAAATCTTTAACCGGGGAAGTCAAAAAGCTAACAGAAATACTTAAAGATGATTTTGGGATTGTTAGTGAATCTATATTTATCTATTTTTCGGGCAACAACGGATACCACATTCACGTTGTCGATAAGAATTTTTATGGCATCTCAGCTCAGAAACGAAGTGCTTTTGCTCAATACTTAATGGGTAAAGGATACTTGATTGAGAATTTAGGCATTAGAAAAAATACCGATGGCGTCCTTACACCGATGCACAACAAAGTTCAATATAACCAGGGTTGGAGAAGAAGAATTTTTGATTCGATGCATCTACCCATTCAGAATCATAGAATTGATGACAAGTTTGTCAAGAAATATGTTCGTATGCTAGACGCAAAGAATAACAACACCAATGACATTATTAGTACCAATATTTTTGACCTATCTGCAAAAATCGATCCGAACGTCACTATGGACATTCATAGAATATTCAGACTCGCTGGCTCCATTAATAGTAAGAGTGGATTAATCAAAGCTTTTTGCAAAGATTTGGATTCATTCAATCCATTTGTGGATGCTTGCTTTGTTGGAGGAGATTCCAATGTTAAAATAGATTCGAAATTAAACATCAAGATATCTTTGAAAGGAAAACAATTTAGCTTAAAACCTGGAGCGAATACGATTCCTGAGTATGTGGCTGCTTATGTGGTTTGTAAGGGCATTGGAGATATTCAGTAATACACATAGTAATAAATCATAAAGCCAAGGTTATCAGTGATGGACCATGGATCAGACTATGAACCGACTGTAGAATACTGGGTCATTGCATTTTTTAAAACCCATTCAAAAAATAAAACATATTACAGGCAATTCATGGCTACCGGATTTTATGAGGCTTTTGATATTGCGATGACTTTTTCTGAAAAAACTACTTGCCAAATTCTTTGGTATAAAGAGAAACGAAAATGTGATTCAAAATTCACAGAATTAGGTATCCCTTTATTGGAAAGCTTTTGTACTTTTTGCAATAAAGAGTTTAATAATATTGAGCCAATAAAGTGTAATTACGAAAAAAATAATTTCAGTTGCAAGTCTGAATTTTGCTCTTTAGATTGTAAGGAGGAACATTTTTACTTTAAACATGTTAGATTACTATCTTGATTTTTATAGTTAGTTTACCTTTTTTATTAATTCTAAATATCCCTTGACCATGTTAGGATCAATTACACCTTGAACTACTGAAGAAACACCAGATTCCAAAACTATATCCATTGCTACTGCACTGTAAGGAATATCAAATTCTTCAATCTCTTGTGAATCATTAGTTTCATAAATTTGTTCATCAGTATTTCCGATTATTTTGAACGCCAAAATCCTGTCAATTTTGCGCATACCTGATCCTCCTCCCCTACCTCCTGCTGAACCACTAGATTCTTTAACCATTAGAACGAATATTGTATTTTCTCTCATGCTGCCAGCTACACTGGTCAAATTAATTTCCTGTGATGAAACTATCAATTTCCGCCTTGGAAGCAGCAATATCTCTGATATTTTAATGACCATGCGATTAAGACAATACATGCTAATAAAAATATTTATTGTAGATGGTATGCTGGTAGAAATAAATAATGAATAGATAAAATAATTTATCAATTATGGCTAAGCCTAACAACGAGGGTTATCTTACTACAATCGCTTGGGAAAATTATGGTGTAAAATTAATTGATCAAACTAAATTACCTGAATCACTTGAATATATAACCTGTAAGAACCATTTGGATGTAGCAGACGCAATTAAAAAGTTAGCAATTCGTGGAGCCCCAGCAATTGGTGTTGCTGCAGCGATGGGGCTTGCCCTTTGTGCCAACAACAGTAAATGCAATAACAAGGATAAGATGATGGAGGAGTTAGGACTAGCTTACGATATTTTACTCAAGACCAGACCCACGGCCATCAACCTAAAATGGGGATTAGATAGAGTATTTGAGGAGGCAAGGAAATACGATACAGTAGACGATATCAAGAAACATGCAATTCTTCAAGCAATTAAGATGTCTCATGATGATGTCACTATCAATAAGTTGTTGGGAAAATTTGGCTCTAATTTAATCAATGATGGGGACGTAGTGATGACCCATTGTAATGCTGGAGCGTTGGCTACAGTCTCTTATGGAACTGCGCTGGGTGTAATCAGGTCAGTAATGGAGTCAGGGAAGAAGGTTAGTGTTATTGCAACAGAGACCAGACCCGTAATGCAAGGATCAAGGCTTACTGCATTTGAGCTGGTGCATGACGGTATCGATGTCAGTTTGATTCCAGATACTGCGGTAGGATATTTAATGTCAAATAAGATGATTGATAAGGTAGTGGTAGGTGCTGATAGAATACTAAAATCGGGCCATGTCTTTAACAAGATAGGTACGTATCAAGTGGCTCTCCTTGCTAAGGCCCATGACATCCCATTTTACGTTGCTGCGCCATTATCAACTTTTGATTTGAATAATAACGAAAAAGATATCGTTATTGAAGAGCGTTCCGTAGATGAGGTGGTAAAAATAGGTGAAAAAAGAATCGCACCAGTAGGGGTAAGAATTTTTAATCCTGCTTTTGATGTAACTTCTCCAGATCTAATCGCCGGAATAATCACAGAGAGAGGGGTTATTTATCCACCCTATGAATTAAACCTGAGGCCCCTGTTTCAGTCAGATTGATGACAGCTCGGTAACGTCTAAAGACCATCAAAAAAATTTAAAAAGCGGTTAACTACACATTGAATAGTGCATACAGAGCAAATAACTAGGGAAAGAGTTTTTTCCGAATTAAGAAAATGTATGGATCCAGAAATTCCAGTTAATGTAGTAGATCTTGGTTTGATCTATAATGTGGATGTTTCGGAAAAAAATAATATTGATATTAAAATGACCATGACTACACGTGGTTGTCCCTTACACGATACTTTAGTAAGTGACGTAAAAAAATATGTCAATACCATAGAAGGTGTTGGGGATATTAATGTACAAATAGTGTGGGATCCTCCATGGTCTATAGAAAAAATGAATCCCGCAGTCAGGGATAAACTCGGATTCGGTAAACCCACCCTGAGATTTAAGATTGATTATGAAAAGTATATGCCCATGAAGGTCGGCAAAGTAACTAAGCAGGAGGATGGATCCTTGGCTGTAGTGAATGAGAAAGGCCAAGGATTCATGGTAAACGAAAACATTATCGAGTTTTGGGAAAATTGTACTGGGGACAAAACCATAAACCAATTAGCTGACAATTTCTCAGAAAAATTAAGTCTCCCTCGTCAACAGGTAGAACAGGAGGTAGTTCAATTGATTCAGCAATTGATGGAAGCAGAGTTGTTGATGCCTACTAATGAGAATTAGTCAGGTTTAGATGGGTCAACCCCCA
>JAKDMR010000232.1 GCA_030452275.1 Candidatus Nitrosocosmicus sp.
AGATGATGATGGCTGGAAGTTACGACTAACGTGTTCTAATTACGCAAGAAGTCTCATGTTGGGAATAGAAACGTTATTTTTGGAAAATGCAGGTAAAATAAATAATAAAGATCTAATAGTTACAAACATAGATAATCTAAAACCTCATACTGATTCTTTAGAAATAGAGGTTGACAAACTTTGCACTTTTAGACATCTTTTGATTGATTATGAGACCATGATGGAAAACTCTATCATATTACAAGAGATTTCAAGTTTCCTTGAAATTAATTATCCTTTCGTCAACGTAGAAAAGAAATTCTCAACTATAACCGAAGAGGTAGTAGGTGGAATAACGATAGATTGGAGAAATGATAGAAGCGAGGATTGGGGGTCCAACGTCAAAAAATATAAAAAAATTGTTAAGGAGAGTATGTACAAAGTATTAAAAAAAGCCGAACTAATAAAAAAGCTGTCTAACAAAAGTTTTGACTACTATCTTGAAAAATTCTTTATCCAAGAATATACAACTCACCCTTTCGTTGATATTTATGGTACAAAAACAAGTAAAGGTGACGCCTATGATTGCGTTGTTTCAGAGCTATTTAACCTAAATAATGGCATTGGAAAAGTATTGTATTTAGGAGATTCAGAAAATGACAATCCTGCTTTTAAAAAGGCTGATGTCTCTATAGGTATAAATTCAGATATCAGGCTTAGACCTGACTTGACTTGTAAATACAGTTTAAACTATCAAGACCTGCCTAACTTTTTAAGAAAATTATCTCAAAATAATTTTGAATTTCAAGAATCGTTATTGAACGTAAATTGAGAGTACAATGCATATCCGGACTTTTTTGAAACTTTAGGGTTTTGAATTGATTAAAGAATTAATAGACATTTTATTTCTTAGTATAGGAGCCATAGGAGGCGCCTTCATTAGATACAAAATCACTTCATATCCTGAAATATATGGTGTCATGGGGTCAAATGTTATAATTGTTAACATAATTGGAAGTTTTATCTTGGGAGCTTTTTCAATTATTTCTGTTTATTATAACTTGGATACAAAATATTCACTTTTTATTGCAATTGGATTTTGTGGATCTTTGACTACAATGTCTTCTTTAGCATTGGAAAGTACTATTATGTTTGAGAACAGAGAAATCTTGAATGTATTCATAAATGTAATGGTAAATGTATCTTTCTCCATATTGTCGTTAGTTGGTGGCAGAATTTTATTAACAATGCTTTTGTTATTATGAGATATGACATTTAAGAAAATGATCTGTTTAACCATTCGAATGAAAAAAAATGACGTTGTTGATGGTAAAAGAATGGAAAAAAGGATCATTGATTTCTTAAGCGATGCCAATATTCTTGGTGCAATAGTTTGGCTGGGCGTGGATGGATTTGGTAGAAGAGGTAAGTCAGCGGTACATTTAGAATGACTTATGATAAATCAACCAATGATGATAGAATCAGTGGATGAGAGAGAGAAAATTGAACCACTATTAATACCATTAAAAAGACTAATAGGAGATAATGGGTTTATTACCATTCATGAAGTGGATGTGTTGTAATACACTACAATATGATCTATTTTTATATCCTTCTCATATGAAGGATAAATTGATTGGCTATTGATAAAGACGTAAACAAAGATAAAACAATTAGACTAGGTTTATGTCCTAACATTAATCAATTCTTAATCCTAGTACTGGTTAATGCTTTCGTAGGATCCATGATCGGATTAGAACAAACTGTGGTTCCTCTAATTGGAGCAAAGGAATTTGATATCCAGTCTAATGCACTCATAGTGTCCTTTATCGCAAGCTTTGGATTAGTCAAAGCCATTCTAAATCTTTTTGCAGGAAAAATCTCTGACAAATGGGGTAGAAAAAATGTATTAATTCTGGGATGGCTGTTTGGAATACCTGTTCCTGTTATATTATTACTAGCACCAGATTGGAACTGGATAATAATTGCAAACGTATTTCTCGGTATTAATCAAGGACTGACTTGGTCCATGACTGTAAATATGAAGATTGACCTTGTAGGAAAAGAGAAAAGAGAAAAGACGATTTGCCCTTGGATTTAATGAGTTTTCGGGATACTTTGCTGTAGCTATTGTGGGTTTTGTAACTGGATATCTTGCATCTATGTACGGGTTAAAGCCCTATCCATTTTACCTTGAAATTGCTTTTGCTGTTCTTGGATTATTGATATCTTGGTTAATAGTGAAGGATACAAGAAAATTTACTCTGTTAGAGATAAAGACACAGGATGAAGATAAGCCTGTAGAAAGCAATAACGTGAATGTAGACAGAAATTTGAGCTTTGTTAGAGTATTCTTACAGACTTCTTGGAAAAACCGTTCCTTACTAGCTATTAGCCAAGCTGGATTAGTAAATAATTTGATATTTGGAGTTTCGTGGGGGTTGTTTACTCTATATTTTTCGTCATTTGGATTAAGCACAAATGATATTGGGCTCTTAAAAGCATTGCATCCCGGAATTTGTGGTGTTTTGCAACTTGTTACTGGGTTTATGTCTGATAAAGTAGGACGGAAAATTCTCATATTTCCTGGAATGTTTATACAGAGTATAGGAATATGGACAATACTTTATTCACAAGGGTTCTTTGAGTGGGTTGTTGTAATGTCTCTTTTAGGAATTGGAACTGCTTTAGTATATCCCACTTTACTTGCTGCAATTAGTGATATATCTCATTCTAGCTGGAGAGCTACTTCATTAGGTGTTTATAGATTTTGGAGAGATATGGGATTTGTTATTGGAGCAATTGGGATCGGAGTAATCGCTGATTTATTTAATATGTTCATTGCAATTCAAATAGTTGCATGGATTGGAGTAGCGTCCGGTATAGTAGTAATATTCCTAATTAAGGAAACAAATAAATGATATTTTTTAATGTCTGTTTTATCTAGGAGCGTAAAATATTATTGCAGCACCCATAAGAACTATTGTTCCTCCAATAATCTCATATCTATCAGGTCTTTTTTTATCTATTAGTAAACCCCAGATAATTGCCATAACTACGAATATTCCACCGTAAGCTGCATATACTCTTCCAAAATTGGATGGCTGAAGTGTTGGAATTATTCCATATATAAAAAGAAAAACTCCTCCAATTAACCCAAAAGTTAATTTTTTTCTTTCTCTTAACCATTGCCAAACAAGGTACCCACCACCAATTTCTAAAAGTGCAGCAATCACAAACAGTCCGAATGTGGAAATGATTAGTGCAATACTGTAATCAGCGGGAGGAATCGATACCAATTTTTTCACCCTCTTTACGTGGATAATAAAATATGATAATAACACCTATAGTCGCAATTATTGTTCCAATTATGTCGTATGTATCAGGAACAATTCCTTCAAAAAAATAGCCCCAACCTATCGCCATAATAATAAAGATGCCTCCATAGGCTGCATAGGTTCTATGGAAATGTGTTTTTTGGAAGGTAGGAATTACTCCGTATATAAATAAAACAAATCCTCCTAACACTCCAAAAATCCAACTGTAGCTTTCTCTTAACCACAGCCATACGAGATATCCTCCACCAATTTCACATAAGCCTGCTAGAAAGAAGAAAAAAACAGAATAAAGGATCTCTCTATATTTTATCAGCATCTTCTCGTTGAATGATATTTGATATTTTAGTTTAACGACATACTATTATGTTTCCTGCGCAGGATATACCGAAATCAGACGATTACCTTCATCTTGAATTGTCATCTTCCTTATTATTTAATGAACAAGTGTTTGTAGTTCTGCGATAAACAGTATATAGAGCTAAAATCAAAATGCCTATTGAAATCAATCTTAGTGGAATCTGATAATTTGTAAGAAAGGCGGTAGCAATAATGCCTACACTCCCAAAAGTAGAAATTATTATGAATCCGATTGAAGAACAGCTGGCGCAAGTGCTAAATAATATTGTTAAAAATGAACTTGAAATTACCGATTTATCTAATTTAATACTTGAATTTCTCAATAGGTAAATGTTCATTGAAACAACAACTCCCAGAAGCAGTGCACTTACAGTAGATAAAATGAATCCGACTATAGCATCGTTTGGTAGATAAAAATAAAGTATCGGAGAAAAATATAACAGTTCATCAAAGACATTAAAAAAAAATCCAAAATAAAGTGAATACTAGAATGGTTAATCCAATATACAAAATTGGATTTGAACC
>JAKDMR010000233.1 GCA_030452275.1 Candidatus Nitrosocosmicus sp.
TAAAAAGGATAAATTAATTCTCTACCACTCCATCAAACAAATATCTTGAAAAAACCTTTTTAAGATTAGAATCCAACTGTCGTTGCGACAAATTTTGAATATTTCAGTAAAAGTATGCTTTATTTTGGGATCATATAATTCAAAAGAGTATAGTATTAAATCAATATGAAGGCAGTAAATCCCGATAACAATGCAATATTTATTTAATCTGGCGACATCATATCAGCAATTCGCGTTACCCTATCTTCCGGATTATATTGATTGACTACCTCCAATAAGGGCATTCTTTTTCCCCCAACTATTTTGATATCTATATCGATTTTGCCAACCTCACTTATTTCTATAATATTATAGGTATCTTCAAAAACTCCTCTATATCTCCAAGAGCAAGCTGTCCCGGCATAAGCTATTTTCATTGTACCTAGATCCCAGATCCAGGGTCTGTGCTTGTGACCGCAGATGACAATATCGACATCATTAGCTAGACATGTCCTTAAGACATCACCTGCATCGGATATTCCCACCACATTTGTATAACCTGTATCAGGTATAGCAATCAAATGGTGATGCATTGCAACAATTTTTATTATTGTTTTATTTCTATTTTGAGGTTGATGCTGTTGCTTTTTCGGATCAATATTAGATCTAGGAATATGATATTTTTTTAGAATCTTGTTTAGCCATAGATTTTGCCTAAATCCAACTTCCCCTTCATCTCTATCTGCTCTTGCAGTTCCAACTGTAGTAACTATTACTGTTTGGTTCTTGTTCTTTGGATTATTATACTTGTAGATCCTTGAGCCACTTGGTGCAGAAACAGGAAAGAATTGTCTAAATAAAAGATAGCCTGTATGTCTATAATCATGGTTTCCTGGAAATATTATTAGATTCTTGCAAGAAAATTTTTTTATTTCCTGCTGTGCCTGTTCGAACTGAAAGAATAGTCCGTCATCAGTTAAATCCCCTGATATAATCATGACGTCGGGTTTTAAATCATTATTAATCTCATCGACCAGAGTATCAAAAGTATGGTTTTTAAATAAACCACCAATATGTAAGTCAGATATTTGAACAAATCTCATATAGTATTATCTTATTAAATAATTTGAAATCTAACGATAAATACTTTCACAAAAAAAAAGATGAGCATCATATTATTCAAATTGATTGATTCTCATCACACATATTTCATTACCATCACTAGCGATGCATTTTAGTAGCGAGTCAAGATCATGGTCTTTTGAATGCGGGCTTTGGGATAGCAATTTTGATAGGATGTCTAAAGGCAGGATGTACCAGGATAAACTCCCCTTTGTGTAGTTTGCTAATAACTGATTTGGTAGTGTCGTCTACCATTGAATAGGAATTTGAAGAAAGTTCGGATAAACCTAACTTCGTGATAACATGTAAACCGGTATTTTCATTAATGCTTGGTTCAATTTGGCTTTTGAACTGCTGCGCTGAGAAGAGTATGCAGTGTCTGGACTTGCCTGTGATTAAGGTCTTTAACAGTTCTTCGGCAACAGCCGATCTATTTGACTTCGAAATCCCAACATCCGAACCACCTGATTCCCCACGGGGCAAAAATCTGTTAATTTCGTCGATAAAAATCACAATATATTTTGGTTTTTTTGCTCCCACTTTTTCATCATCAATTTCAGCATCACCACCACCATAACCCTCATCAGGAATACTTACATGACCAAGGGAATACATCTCGTTTATCGTTTTCATTACATCTCCAACCACTAATGCTTGTTCGTCTAATGTAGGCAGCATAGCAATATCTATCACAAAAACTTCATTTTTCTTCATTTTTTTAATTTCCTTGCCAAGATATCTGCTTGTTACCTTTTTGTCTACAAAAAGAGTAGAAGGCTTCCTATATTTTTGAATCATACCTTGAAATTTTAATAGGGTGGTTTTATGGGTAACGATTTCTTCTGGATATTCATTAAAATTAATCAAGTCCGTCCAAGTTGTAATCTTGTTAGGAATTCCTTTGCCAGTACCACCTTGGCTTAAGTTGGGCCAAAATTCATAAATGTAATTTAGGATTGATGAAATATTATGTTGCGGATCTAGCGTTGTTTCTGAGGAAAATAACAATTCCAACCGATCATAGACATCAGATAATTCAAAAGAATATGTGAAATAGTTTTTATTAGGAACATGTGCAGAATTTGGTTTACCATCTTTTCCCCTAGGGAGAAAGTATTTTACATTATTGAAAGGATTTAGATTCAAACCAAGTATGTCTAGTATATGTTTATCCTCACTAGCATAATCTTCATCCCTTTCTTTGTCGATATATAGAATATCTTTTTCTTTAGTATTAAACAATATTATAGAAATACCTTCTTCCGATAGTTTTTGATGAAGGACCTGTAACAAAAATAAGAGGTAACCAGTCTTCATGTTCCCTGAAATTCCTGTGGCGTTAACGTGAGTAGTATCAGGCCCAAAAATGTATGTTACATCGAGATCTATGGGGATTTGAGCATTGTTAGTCATTGAAATCACACCTGCAGGAATGGGATGTTCCATTTCTGGAATACCAAGAGATGATATTACCTCTTCGACAGTAGCAAAAGTTACAGGTTTTCCTTCCTGGACGGGCATATTAATACTCCAATTTTTTGATTTTACTGGTATTTTGTTAAGGCTTGAAGCATTCGATGGAATTTCCTGAGTCCTATCAAATTGAAGGTTAGCAATTACTTCGACCTTTGCCACTGTCAGACCATCACCCATCTTTTCTTCTGTATTCATAATTAGATTCATCTGAGAAGGATACGGATTTTTAGAAAAAGTTTCGGAGTCTATATAGATCCTCTTCAATTCTTTAACAATTCCGATAGTTTTAGTGTTTTGAACATTTTCTACACTAATAAAATCAAAAGGATTTATCAGGATTTCAGGCCTAATTATGATCCAAAATGAATCGATGGAATTTGAAAAATTCTCAGATACGAAGGTAATTCCGAGGGGTTTGTTATCTTGCATCCATAAAATCTTAATCTACAAAGGTTATAAGAAACCAAGTATCGTTTTGTATGATAATTCAGTCTGCTTTTCAAAGCATTATCTTTATGATCCTCTTTTTTCAAATTTCAAAAATGTTGTAAACCTAGACAAACTTGTAGGGATTATTCTAGACGTTACAAAATTTTGCTATTTGATTTTAGTAATTAACCTTAACAGATATGCAAGCATACCTATTTGATTGATAGTTATCTTTGGTTACCCTGTATATCAGATGAATAGCATCACAGTCACACTAAACGCAGCATTTGAACAAAATTCATCATTATACGGGACAATAACTAAAGAGAATTTAGAGTTACTGTAGGTTGAAGAAAACAACAATAACAATGGTACAAACGAAAATATTATAACAGAACAACTAACTTTAGATAAAGTATCATCTGCAACATCCTCTGAATCACAGGAATCTGGAGTAGATAGTAGTGGGCAGAGTATAACCGCTGGGGTTTCTTAAAATGTAATTCATGAGGCATTAATTCCTGACCCATCTTCAATTTTGTCTGTAATTATAAGGACTGCATTAATCGCAACAGTGGTTTTTGTAATAGTGAAATGGCTTGGTGGAAAAGGAATTGGTCAGTTATCTCCATTTGGCTTGCTGATAGTAGTCGGACTGGGATCAGCAATTGGCGACCCAATTATTTATAAAGAAATATCTATCCCACAGGCGATGGCCACCGTCATAAATGCAGTAATATTCTTTAAAGCAATTGACTATTTGACCTTAAAGAGTAGGCGATTTAGAAAATCCTTAGAACCCAAACCTATCTTGTTAGTAGAATATGGATCGATTGTCAGTGACGGGCTAAAAAAGCTAAGATGGATAAGGCAGAGTTTGAAGCTGAAACGAGATTAAAGGGGTTAGAAGATGCAAGTCAAATTAAGTATGCCAGTTTAGAATCTAACGGTAAGATTGGCTTTGTAATGGAAACGAATAAGACATCAAACGGAAATGAAGATGACTAATCAAGACATAAACTGAGTTTCTATCAATTATGTCATCTAAGATTATCAATAGATTGAGTAATTGTACTGGATACCGACAGCAGTAACTTATTTAAGAAGAAGGTATTTATTAATAAAATCGTAACCATTCCTCATATTTGATGCTCTTTCCGAATAATATTACCAATTGTAATCTAATGAA
>JAKDMR010000234.1 GCA_030452275.1 Candidatus Nitrosocosmicus sp.
ATTCGTGGAAATCCTTTATAATTAGCAGCTGAAACATTCAGAAATAAGAGCGATTTATATTATTACAGCATTATAATCACATGATTAAATTCACCCTCTTAATACTGCTGGGAATTCTTAGCATTGCAGTTTCTTTTAGCACCGAGACTTTACTTCTAGTAGTAGCACAATCGTAAATAGAAAATTCTTCGATTCTAACTTATCCAAATAACCCAACTTTAACTATAGGAGAAATGTTTAACGAAACGAACATGCAAGGAAATATTTCTAATGAGTCAGACAAGAATTTGCCGTCTCCCATGTAATTTCATGATTAATCTAGAATTGAGATAAATCGGGTAAAAAAGATGTATTGATACTACAGTAGAACAGATTCGGTGACTTTTGGAGCAAATTCGATATTATTTTGTTACCCAAAATAGATGGATATCAAAACGTTCGAGCAACAAATAGTCATGCACTGGAGAATAAATTCATAGAACCAATTTAGGGGAAAGATATTCTCCTGTAGCACTATACTCAAGTACGTCTGAATTTATTAAAGCTGATTCATAAAATGGGTTACACCAATCTCTTAATATATTATCTTTAATTTCAATACTATTTTGACATAATCATTGAGCCATAAGATTGCTAGTTTATCACTAGTATCTAAATACTTTCCTTCACAGAGGAACGACCAATCCAGTAATTACATTGTTGGTAATAACCGTTCTTACATTCTTTGTTAGTTTATTAACTTAAGATGACACAAATTGTACTGATATGATGCCAATTGTCAACAAGATAATTAAAATATTCCTAACTAGGCCTTTGTTATCGTGACAACTACTGCTACCTATCATGTGTAGATAGATCAAATTCTAAAAAAAGAAAAAAGAGTTAAAAGTTTGGAACAAAAACTGACATGATCAGGGAGTATAAGAATAATTAAAAAAGGCATGCCAACGCAAATATATAATCTCACAGGATATCAATGTGGTCTATTGACCTAATCAACTAACTCATTTACTATAGTGTTTGCCATCCACTCCATGACATCTACTTCTCAATTAACCATATTGTTCTTTTAATCTCCGGAGTCTGTGTGTCTATACCCGTAGCATTATTTAGAAATGAGAAACCGGAACTATTTGAAATATTAAATTGGACAATTCCATGAAACAATTCACCTTGGTCACTAATCATCCCAATGTCTGAAGAAATCCAACTAATATTCTGTCCGTCTTCAGATGTAATCACTCCCCTAGCGGCACTCTGAACAGTACCATCGGGTAAATGAGTATTTATGAAAGTCATATTATTGGTTACATTGCCCACGTTTTTCATAACTGCTTTTTCGATAGCATGATCTTCGCTTATTGTTGGTGGACCGGATGACAAATTCTTAGTTCCGAGGAAGACTCCCGAATATGCTTGATATACTGGAGCAGATAAATTCAGCGAGTTTGTGACCAAGTTATTGAGATCGTGATTCACATTTTCATTTTGGTATGTTTGACTAAACGCGTCTTTGTCATTGTGTAATAATATACTTGTACTAAATAGTATTATAACAAGTAATGTTATAGATTGCATACCAATAACAATGAATGAGGATATATAAAATTGCTTTCTAAATTATTTTGTAACCCAAGTTTTTTAAACGATAATGCGGTCGTTATTACATCATGATATGGTAAGAGATAGGATAATAGTAAATTGGATTTAGGTATCGCTATATAATCTTACAAATATAGCAGAGAAATATCAAGAGGTATAATTAATAGCTATTGTTATAAGGGTCTTTCTAGTAAAGATTTGTGTAAACAACTGTAAGTAACAACACCGACACATTAATCAATATGAATATATACCATGAAGAATGTAATAATGACCAAAAAGTCCATAGTTATAGTAAATCCAAATTCAAGTGGAGGTCAGACAGGAAAAAATTGGGATTCCTTGTATGTCATTTTAAAAAAATATTTTGGAGAAGACATCGAATACATATTTACAAAAAAAGCCGGTGATGGCATCACTCTAACACGAGAATATCTTGAGAAAGGCTATAACAACATAATTCCAATCGGAGGAGACGGAATGGTAAATGAAGTTGCTAATGGATTTTTCAAAATAAGGTTCGATAAAGGTTTTAATTTAGAAAATCTGAAAGATGACAAAAATTCGCCCAAATATGTTCATCTGGATGTTATCAGTCCGGAAGCAATTTTGACAGTTCTTCCTGGAGGAACTAGAAACATTCTTGTAAAGTCATTGGGGTTGCCATCAGAAGTTGAAGAATGCTGTAAAGCCGTGACTTCGACAGATAATTTCAAGGAAATCGACGTTATCACAGCAATTGTTCACAATAGGAAAGACGAGAAAGATGAAGATTACGTAAGTCGTGTCATTTTAAATGCAGCTGAAATAGGATTTAGTGCGGAAATAATAAATAGGTCCAAAATGATGAGGGGCAGAATTAGTAGTCGCTTGCTATCAACTATTACAGGAGTACTTGCAACAATCCCAACCTATCAAAGCAATGTTTGTGAATTGATTGAATTTGTGAACGATACCGATAATACATACGTCAAAACGCTTTTGACCAGCATGACGATGGCGATGGTATCAAACGGCAGTATTATGGGTGGAGGTTTTAATGCAGCAACAAAAGCTGAAATGAACGACGGATTGCTAGATACGATAATAGTAAAAAATTCAAGTGGTTTTAAAATACTAGATAAACTTGTAGTTATAAAAAGGGGTGAAGAGTCTATTGCTAACCAAGATGAAATTTATTATGGTCAATCACAAGATATAGCATTGTTATCCGACCTTGAAAAGAACATTACAGTATCAGTAGATGGAGAGCCAATCGGTATTTTACCCTCGTATTTCAAAGTTTTTCCATTAATCTTAAACATTAAGGAATAGCATTGATAAACCGAAAAAGCAAATAAGATTATCACCAGAACTTTGCACAATGGCTCTAAATAATTAATTGATATTATTGAAAGTTTTTTCAAAATCTGACGTACAAGCTAAGAAATGGAAAATCCAAATTTCTTTTCCTAAAGTTGAATTTACATTTGAACCCCATATTATAAGCTGAACTGCACCAAATTCACCGCTATTTGAGTAAGACTAATCTCACACCATTGATTATTTTTCTAAAATTAAGTTGTATGTTGAACTAATTCTTTAGAGAATGCTTATTATTCGCAAATTTCCTTGCTTTTTCTATGATACTATGATAGGTCAATATTTGCTGAGCAGCCAGGCATACTATAAAAGATATCGTAAAAATCACAGCCAAAAGAAAAGACAGGTACCCCCCCCCCAAGAAATTCACTACATCTCAACTGTATCCTTGAATTGTTCATATTTTCAGATTAAGTTGTTTTTTCTTTTTTGTATTCGACACCAAGGTCTTTGTCAGTATCCTTTACCTTGTTGATGACTGCTTTTGTTCCTGCCTTTACCTTATCTACTGCCTCATCGAGAACACGCTCAAATTCGTTTTGAGGTCTTTCATTTTCATTATATTCGTTAGTGATATCAACAAGATTTTCTCCTCGATTTTCAGGCTTTTTTTTATTTTGATTTTTAGACATTACAAATTAGATTGTATAGCATTACATAAATAGGCAATAGAATTGCTACATATATTTTCTGGCGACTAAATCATTTTAATATTAAAAGTCGAAGCATTATGCGAATAATAAAGAATACTAATAGAGGAGGTTTTGTAATTCCATTAATATCGCCACCAAGTCTACTTTTGAGCGATTCTCATCTCTTGTATATTTTTGGAATTAAAAGTTCCAGGAGTTTTAGAAGCAAAGACCATATAGAAGGCATGCAGGTGTTATTTATTAATATTAGGAGTTCTGAAATAGGGACTTGCAAATCTTAATAATTCAAAAGTCAGATCTTTTTTAATGTATTTTTCAAATACAAAGAATACGCCCTCTTTCCCCAATACAAATCCCACCAATAGTTGATAAATACAATAAATATAACAAGTCATAACTTGCTTATAGATAATTTTATAGGCTTGACAGTTTCAGAGTCCGCCATATTGATTTACCTTTACAACATTCGAGGCTAAAACAAAAAATGTTTGATCATGGCGAACATGCAGTAAATAATAACAATAATAGATCTCTTGCGTAATTAGACGGCCCTTAACATTTTGTGGAATAACGACAAT
>JAKDMR010000235.1 GCA_030452275.1 Candidatus Nitrosocosmicus sp.
TCTAGACACTGCATATCGTCGGCAGTGTCAGTTGTGTATAAGTGACAGTTATTTCATTCTATACAAAATTTTTCAGAATAAATAAATTTGTGAGTGCGTGGATTATATTGTTGACCAGTCATTTAATGAACTCTTTTTTTCTTCGTTGACACTTATATTCCCACTTGCATTCCTCTCATTACTATCGCTAGACAATAATCAAATTTTAGAGGCACAACAAGAACAACAACTGCAACCACAAACAAGAACAGATGCTCCACTAGCTATCGTCCCTGGCCTTACTGGTAATATTCCTACTGCAGTTTCTTTCCTGATAGGAACATCGTCCTTTATTTTGGGATTAAGAATTCAAAGTGCGTCTAAACAACATCGGAGGTAGATCAGGGAGCTCCAACGAGTCGATTAATACCAAAATCATCTATAATTACCAAATATTATGAAATATTGATAGTAGCATTAGTTGCCCCACCAGTAGTGATAAATATCTATGGAATACTTGTAGTTGCAAGCCACTTATATTTAGAAGATACTCCATATTTGTTACTACTTTTTGTTCTTTTATACCAATCGGAGCTATTTTGTTTTTAGTCAAGAAATTGCATTGACAGACGACATATTTGAACAAAAAAATACGTGACATGAGAAATAGAGGCTTCGAATCTACTAGGTTATGAGAACTGACCATAGAAAATTTACATCAAGAAAAGTTAATTATTAGTGACATTCATTCTAAAAAAATTATAATTAAATTATTATGTTGCGATAACTTCTCTTCATAATGATGGTGGAATTAGTATGCGAAATTTGTTATTACAAAGGAGATAAAACTGAATTTGATGCATGTAATGATTACTGCAAAGAATGTCTTTCTGATCATGCCATGTGTCCGAAATGTGGAGCACCATATCATTCTGCTACCATAACAGATTAAAATGAAAAAAATAACTCAAATATTTTTCTTATTTACATACATTGAATTCTAGATAGTTTTGTGTAATTATTATTTGTCATAGATGAGTCCAATGTGAACTATTACAACATTAAATACGGGTACCTATTAACTGGAATTTTAAACTTTTTTGATACTTTTAACAAACTATTTTGATAATTTCCGAAAGTGTCTGATATTGTTGAAATACAATTTCCTATTTGTAATCCTTGCTGAGGAATATCCAGAGTAAATTTGAATATTACATTTAGTAAAAGATAAATTAAACACATAAATGAGTGGTTCCATGAAAAGTGATTATCTGTTACTATTCGCATTACTTGGTTTTATTATATCTCTAGATTTCTTTCTTAGTATTTATCTGACTAGAGGAAATAATTTAACGGACAATAATGAAAATGACATGTACTAGAATATATCTTATGAAATTTCATTGTTGTTTAGCAAGAAAGTGCATGTTCTACTGCCCTAAAGGTAATAAATGATTCGATATTTGCATTTGTAGTATTATTCACAACTTGATTGCATTGGTGTCATTTCGAGAGCTCGGATTAATTACATTAGGTTGATCCCTCAATTCATGAATTTGTGTTTTCCAGATTGGATGATAAATTATTACTTTTGTTAAACAAATTTTCAATAATAGTAACAACAAAAATTATAGAAAAATACTTATAATGCCAATAGTAACAAACATCCAGTGTAAAAATATGTCATCTAATGATAAGAATATGGTTGGTATGAAATGTTTTGGAAATGAACAAATTTTAAACTTATTTAATGTTAATAAAGGCAAATGGACATTGGGATACTTTATAACGATAGCATTCGCCTTATTTGGGATTGCTTCAAGTACAACATCGGATTTCTACTCTCCGATGGCTTTTGGACAATCTGTATCTCAACCTCAGAATTTATCGTTTACTTATTATACTAATTGGGGCTCTGAGGGTGAAGATGATGGTCAATTTGGTGGTCAGAATGATGTTGACTTTTTTGATGGAAGGGTATTTGTTCCAGATTATGAAAATCATAGAATCCAAATATTTGATCCTGAAGGCAATTTCTTGACTAAATTTGGAGAAGGCGGGGAAGGTGATGGTCAATTCCACAAAGCATCCGCCTTGTCAATGGATTCTGAAGGTAATATTTACGTAGCAGATCAATTCAATTATAGAATCCAAAAATTTGATAATAATGGTACATTTCTAGCAAAATGGGGCTCTGAAGGTGAAGGTGATGGCCAGTTTTTACATCCCCATGTTCCTGCAAATGATGCTCAAGGCCAGTTGTTTGTGACAGACAGGGACCATCCAAGTGTCCAAGTGTTTTCAACAGATGGGGAATTTCTAAATAGATGGGGCTCTGAAGGTGAAGGTGATGGCCAGCTTTCAAATCCTGAAAGCTCTATTGTTGACTCCAGTGGTAACGTATATATAGCTGATTATGGTAATGATAGGATCCAAAAATTCAGTAACAATGGTACTTATCTGTCTCAGTGGGGCACAAAGGGAACTGCTAATGGTGAATTCCAAGGGCCTTCTGGACTTTCAATAGATAGTAACGATAATATTTACGTTACGGACAAGAATAACAACAGAGTTCAAGTGCTTACAAGTGACGGTCAGTACATTACACAATTTGGAGGTGCGAATGCTGGTGATGGACAATTACTTGATCCCGAGGGCGTAGGTGTTGATAAAGAATCTGGGACCGTGTATATAGCTGATACAGGTAACTCACGTATTGTTGTATTCAAGCCGAATTAGCATTCATAAATCTAATTTTTACATTTGTTTTTCGATAGCCATTCTAATTTTAAATACAAACTGTAAGAGTATTGGGTAAATGAAAATCTATTTACTTTTTTCACCTTTCTTAATTTTGTCTTTATTATTTGTAAACAATTTTGGAATTATTGTTACTGCTCATAACTTTGATACAGACGACAATTCGACCTTTCTTACACTCATAAACATGATATTAATTGAAAACCAAATCATAAACAATAGCTTGGTAGATAGTTCAACTAATGCCCGTGAATCATTGCTCTATGACTCTGTAGACAACATTAATGAGATAATTGATGATATCCTCATAAGCGAGGATTCTCTTCTTGTTGATAGTGATCAGTTCTATAACAACACTATAATCGCGACAATGATGGCTAATTTAGGAGATGAAGTTCTTAGAAAATATGGTTATGCATTTGGAATACCTTCAAATGTAATGCTTAATATGAATTTCTCATTAGCCAACAGGTTAGAAATGAATAGTAGTCAAATGGTAGATACGAGTAATCACTCTAGTCATGATTCGCCAGATTTAGGAAATCAAAGTGTTGATCTTCTCAAAGACAAGTATCAATATAATAATGCTTTGGAAACTTCTAAAAGGATGATTGAAATTTATGAAGAGGAACTAGAGTCTAGAGATACGACCTTCCAAGACAATAACGATATTCCGTTACTCAAAAAATCGTTGCATGAGCTAAAAGAAAATATTGAGAATATTTCACAACCTTCAAAAATTATGGAAATCGTTCATGGAAAAGTACACCCGAATTTACAAACGGCATTTAATCTCACTTTAAAACAATAGTGATTAGATGACTATAATCGTTATACTTGATCTAGCATGACCATTTTGTCTAACCGGCCCGGTGGGCTTCGATTCCATGAGGTATATGAGAACTGTTCTTTTATTTAAAAGGATCAATCTTGTTCTGTTTCTATACCAATTAAGATAATTACCTAAACCATCATTCAGAGTCCCACCATACTTTCTCCAAATGTTTATAGCTGAGATAATCATATTCCCATTCTGCACATCAATTGACTATTGTCGACAAGAAGACATCGTTTGAAAGATTTTGTAGAACTGAAAAGGATGCAAAGGTGAAGGAAAGAATGCTGCTTGTTCTTAATGTTGTATACTACGGTAGGATTGCATCTCAAGTAGCCAGAACACTTCACAAAAGCAAGGGCTGGGCGTCGCAGTGGTTAAAAAGATACAGAGAAAAAGGGCTAGATGGGTTGAAAGACAGACCGAAAGGCGGCAGACATCCAAAAATACCTAAACAGGTAGAATACAGGATAAGGAAAACCCTAAAAGAGAGTAACACTGGCTGGAGCACAAAACAGGTTGAAGAGTTAATAATACATGAAAGTGGGATAAGATATCACCATAATTATGCTTTGTCGCCTAACTCAAACTATTTAGCTGGGATATAACCAATTTATCAC
>JAKDMR010000236.1 GCA_030452275.1 Candidatus Nitrosocosmicus sp.
TTTACTTGCTTATAGCTTTTTATAATATCCCTTGAAGTTCAATATCATCATCTTTAACGACAAATTTCAATCGCTTTGGATTACCAAGCTTTTCGATGATAGGCTTAGGTATAGAACTTGAATAACCCCTACCTTCAGCATAATTTATACCTACTTCAAATTCTTTAGCATCCTTCTTCCATTTGGGCACATCAATATATTGAATATCTACGTATATAACAATATCTTTATATCTACGTAGTTATTATATATACGTAGATATGAGCAAATACCAATAAGTCAATAGAGAAGAATCTGGCAAGTTATTGCAAAGTAATGTCATAAGGATTGATGATATTAATTATGAGATTAAATCTTCAAATGGTAAAGATGTCTACTCTATCCTTTCTACCGAACTGGGTTGGGTTTGCTCATGTCCTGACCACATGTTCAGAGGTGTCAAGTGCAAACACGTCTATGCTGTCGAGTTTAGTCTCGAATTACGTAAATCAGTAGCAGAAATCCAGAAAATCGAACCCATCAATATAAGTGGTTGCAAATTCTGTAAATCTGAAACCGTTGTTAAATGTGGATTGAGAAAGAATAAGAATGGACAATTACAAAAGTTTCAATGCAAGGATTGCAATAGATGCTTTACAATCAATCTGGGATTTGAGAGAATGAAACATAATCCTCAGGGAATTACCACAGCAATACAACTATACTTCTCAGGGGAATCTTTAAGGAATACTGCCCGTTCTCTCAAACTATTAGGAGTAGAAGTAAGTCACCAAACAATCTACAACTGGATTGACAAATACACTAGTCTAATGGAGAAATACCTTGAGAAGATAACTCCTAAGGTATCAACGGCATGGAGAACAGATGAGTTATATTTCAAGGTAAAAGGAAACAAGAAATACCTTTATGCTCTTATGGATGATGAAACAAGGTTCTGGATAGCACAGCAGGTAGCCGAGACAAAATACGACGCTGATATTCGACCGATGTTCCAAAAGAGTAAAGAAATAGCGGGAAAGAAGCCATTAGCTTTAATCAGTGATGGAGCACCAAACTTTCATGTTGCCTATAACAAGGAGTTCTATACTAGAGCCAATCCGAGAACAAAACATATCAGACATATCAGATTACAGGGCGATCACAATAACAACAAGATGGAAAGAATGAACGGTGAGATTAGGGATAGAGAAAAGACCATGAGGGGATTAAAGAAAATGGATACACCTATCCTGAAAGGTTTTCAAATCTATCATAATTACATAAGAGAACACGAAGCATTGAAAGGACAGACACCAGCGGAGAAATGCGGTATTAAAGTAGAAGGTAAAAACAAGTGGAAAACGTTGATAGAGAATGCAAGTAAAAAGGATTAATCCTTGTTATCTGCTACATAACCGATAAGTCCAGCTAGCAAGAAAACTGCTCCTGTAGCCAATGCAATATCGCCTAAATTCAGTGCGTCTTGTTTCTTTTTCTCCAACAATAACTTAAATTCCTCAGCTTGTTGTTTAGAAAGTTCCTTCTTTTTTAGTTTGAGATACATTTCTTCAATTTTCTTCATTTCAGAAGGCGTAAGACTACTCAATCAGACTTCACCCCTTTTGCAATTTTCATAAATATACTAAAACCCGCATCCTGAAAAAGATTTGTAATTTTCTTTAACTCATCGTCTTGTTTCTTTAAATCCTTATTCAAATTATCTAATTTTATTTCTATCACTTTTATTTCCCCTTTTAATGTATAAATAAATTTACTTATAGCAAATGTAACTCCACATATCGTAATTACAAAAACAATTATTCCTGTAACTAACTGCCAACTTTCTATTATGATATCTGATTCGGTCAAAGAACTATTTGAAATTAAAAATCTGATATTTAAAAATATTCTTTCTCATCTGACGGTCTTTTACAACCTTATTTTCTTAACCTATCTGACGAAGACTTGACAGAACCCTATTATTGGTTCTGTTCAATTAAGGGACATTACATAATTTACACATTTTATCGTACCTTGTCAATTCAATCTGTTTGATTATATTTATTCCAACATCTTCGGATAGTTTATCTGATAAATTACATATATCCAAAATGTCGATATTGCATATGTAGCAGAGAAGGGATATTTGTTAAAGAGTAACAAGGCTTTATCAAATGTTAACCAAATAGCATCAGAATTAGATATATACGATACTATGATTACTGCACTGACTGAAATATTAGAAGAGAAGGGTCAGATAAACCATGAGGAATGGGAAAAAAGGATACAGAAAAAACTACATAAATAGAAATTCGGAATAAAGAATAAATTGTTTTTATAATCTATAATTAATATAACATTATGAATCAAGTGGAGGTTTATACTTCTATTGATAATACTAGTAATAGGCACAGGATTAAATCAAATATTGCTATGAATATAGAAGACAACAAATATCATATAACCTTATCAGAAAATGAAGATACAAAAGTAAAAATTATAGGTGAAATAGAAAAACGAGCATTATTACGTTATCTAGAAATATTTAGGGATACCACTTGGATAGAAATGCAAGAGCCCGTATATGTTTACAAAGATGATTCTGGATCTGAAAGTGTATATTATAATAGTAGGCTAATGAAAAACGGCCAATTATACGAAATAGAATGGGAGGGTGCCAAATGGGCATTACGAAAAACTGATAAAGAAGTAGAATTTCTGAAATGGGACTCTAATCATAAAAGCGATTAATAATGAGTATTGAAGCAAATGCAGAGGTAAGTCTAAATGAAATTACTGGAGAAACAAAAGTAGATGGAGGTTTTAAGTACCAGTTTGGACAACCTCTAATCATCAAAGAGTGTGAACATTTAGTGCAACGTAAAGGTGGTGGGAGAATTTTCAATAGAAGAGAAATTTGGGAAATTACTACACATGGACGTATGAATGGGCGTATTGAAACCAAACACAAGTGTTTTAGGTTGGAATAAGAATGGAAACCATTGAGACTATTGAAAACCGAATTAAAGAAATGGGATATTTAGTAGTAAAACCGATTAAGATTTTGCCTAGTTATTACGAATTAAATGATGGATCTATACTAGAAGCATTGATAAGGATAGATTCTGTCGTAAAAGACAAGAACAACCCTATAGGTTTTTTGTCAACTCTTCTAACTTTACTAAAGTATATTCTGGCGCAGAGATTCGAGATCCTACAAAATTTACAAGTTTTACTCCTGCTGATTTAGTAAGTGGCATAATTGAACAAGATATAGAATCCAAGGAATTACTCTCAGAATTCAGTGAATATCATCTTTCTAATGATATATTAATAAAGATTAAGACAATAGTTAGCCAAATACAGAAGACAAAGTATTTTCACAAGATGGTGAGCCAGTTTATATTGTTTCTATGACACCAATCATGAAGCATATAGATAGAAAAAGACAATAATCCAATGTCCCTTAATTGAACAGAACCCTACTATTGTACATGGTTTGAGCACCATTATCCTATCAGTTCGGGTAGGCTTCGAATTCTTGATGTATGAGGGATCTGCTAATTTAATAAACATATGATTAGATGATAGCAGTTCCTATGTTTCTAACATAAAGTTGTGGAATCACAATGGACCGAGTGGGATTAATATTGATATCGGTATTACAATTAGATTCTTTTTTAAAGGAAATTATGAAGTCCGACGCGTTTTGTTTAATTTCTAGACGTCGCCGTTTTAAGAGTCAAGAAATAAGTTTATCAAAATTGGAATCATTTTTATAATACTCTAAAATTCGTTCAGTGTCGTTGTCTTCTTGGCTGTCTTTAAGCAAATATGCAGTAGTAGGCGTCGATAAATTATACCTAATAAAATCCATCGGAGTTATTGTTCCGATCGGTTTTGTCAAATCCACATTATCAGATATACTGGTCTTTTCTAGTATATAGCAATCCTCCAACTAATGAGGGGAAAAATTTAGAATTTGGTTTGAATAAAATTCAATTCAATGGACTTTATCCATTAATCAAACTCCATATTAAGGATGAAAATTCGTCATCTTGTTTGAAACTAATGGTTGTAAGGTTGATATCTGCCAAATCGGTACTGCAAAGTATAACGATACCCCTCTCGGTAGTAGGATTAAAAGCCATGTAAGCGTTGTACCCGCCTAAGGTGGCACCATTATGCC
>JAKDMR010000237.1 GCA_030452275.1 Candidatus Nitrosocosmicus sp.
CATCCGTAGAAACTGGGTACTTCCCATGAACCTTGACCAGGCCTGAGAGAAATTTGTCTGCTATCAGCATGTTTCTTTCTTTGGATTTATTAGCTAAAAAAGTGCGAGAATTTGTCTGTTTTCTGGCCCTGTTGCTACCCAGAACCATACTAACTCTGAACCAACTTTGATTAAAGTTTCATCAACTATAGATCTCTTGCGTAATGTCCAAACTGCTTTTATGAAAAGATGTGTGAATATATCGTAATCTCTAAATTATTTTTAAGAATAATCATTGTGACCAGAAAAATCCTCTACCAAATAGGCTAACAAATGGAGATATACAGTTACGAAAAGTTTTTCCTCAATAGCAAGATTCATTGCATGTAATTACATCATATTGAAAAACATTGGGGCGTGTTGAAACTCATGAATCAATTTATGGTAGGGATTAAATTGTTATGCTTGGTTAATCCTATTCATTTATTTGTCTAGATGGGTTCTGCGAATCTCGTTAGTAAATACAAAAGATCAATAGAATAGCAATGTAAACCAAAAGACGCTCCATTGCCTAATTTTCACTATACTTATTGTACCTTATTCATTTTTATACCATATTTTCAATATTATGAAAATGAGACAAGTTGACCGCAAAGTATACTCGATTGTTGCAGATTTGATCGATACGAGGATATTTCCAACTGAGAAAATGACTCAAAAAACTTCAAATCCCTTTCATAATTCAACCAACTTATTATGTAGTAACGATCCTATCATTAAATTTTCATCACCATATATTGCAAGTGCAATGAGTTCACCTCACTATACAAATTTATTCTATCGATTTCCCATTATACATATATGGAGTTGGATCATTATCTCTTGGAAGTGTTTAATATGTGCTTAAAGAAATGTACCCCGGTTAATTAAGGGCTATTGATAAATGTCTAGAGTTAAAGATAACAATTATAACATAAAAAATTACAATATCTCAAACGAGAGTAATTACTTGAGTGAAAACGCTATATCTGTCAAAGGACTGAAGAAATCATTCAAAAAACTTACTATACTTGACGGGATTGATTTTGATATCAAAAAAGGTACCATTTTTGCTTTACTGGGACCAAACGGAGCTGGAAAGACCACAACTATTCATATTTTGAGTACACTACTTTTGCCTGATAAGGGCACTGCTCGGATTAACGGTTTTGATGTAGTTAAAGAAGTTGACAAAGTACGGAGTTTAATTGGGCTGACTGGTCAATATGCAGCTTTGGATGAATATCTGACAGGTAGAGAAAATCTGCAAATGATTGGTCGTTTGTCTCGCTTAAGTCATCTAGACATTAAACAAAGGACAGAAGAATTACTTGAATTATTTGATCTTGTGGACGCATCTAATCGTGCTGTAAAGACCTATTCAGGAGGTATGCACCGCCGTTTGGATCTTGCTGTTAGTTTGATTGCTTCACCACCGATTATTTTTTTAGATGAACCTACTACAGGCCTTGATCCAAGAAGTCGATTAATTATGTGGGACATTATTAAACAATTAGCTGAAAGTGGTACAACAATACTTCTAACCACTCAAGATATGGATGAGGCAGATCATTTGGCAAGTAGAATTGTGGTTCTTAACGGTGGCAAAATTATAGCAGAGGGCACTTCAGATGAACTAAAACAGATGGTAGGTACCGAACGATTAGAAATAACCTTCATCAATACCAGCTATTTTGAAAAAGCTAAAGAGGTTATCCAAGTAGAAAAATTTCATGCAGATAACAAGATGTGTGCTATAAGTTTCGTCACTACAGGTGGAGTTCATCAACTAAGACAAGTTCTTAGTCAATTAGATGAAGCAAATATAGAGGTAGAAAACGTATCTTTTCATAGTCCTACTCTAGATGACGTTTTCCTCATTCTTACTGGCCATTCAACAGAGCATTCAAATGGAAAAGAAGAAGAAGAAAAGGAGGTCCCCAAGCAATGACCCGACCTTCCTTTAGAACCAATATCAGACCAGAAAATCACTCAAGATTCTATTGGATGCTTAGTGATTCTTTTGTACTGGCCCAGCGAAGCATCAAACATATTACAAGGAATTTGGATCAACTTTTTTCAGTTGCTCTATTTCCCATCATGTTTTTCTTGTTGTTCCGATATGTATTTGGAGGTGCCATAGATACTGGTGATATAAGCTACGTCAACTTTTTAGTAGCCGGCATCTTTGTTCAAATGCTTGCTTTTGGTGCAAACTATACAACTCTGAATTTAGCCATCGATCTTCAAAGAGGGATAGTTAATAGGTTCCGATCTCTTCCCATAGCACGATCTGCTTTGTTAATTGGTCATGTCGGATCAGATCTAGTTAGAAACATGATTTCAGGTCTAATTGTAATTGGGGTTAGTTTTCTTGTAGGATTTCATCCTGTAGCCGGAGTTACTGAATGGTTATCGATATTTGGACTAGCGATCCTTTTTTCATTAGCTATCTCTTGGATATCAGCCATTATGGGTCTAATTGTCAAAAGTATCGAAGCTGCTCAATGGACTGGTTTTATCGTTATTTTTCCACTAACCTTTGTGAGCAGTGCGTTCGTTCCTACCGATACTATGCCAGCTCCATTAAGATTCTTTGCTGAAAATCAGCCTCTTACACAGGTAATAGAGGCGATTCGTGCTTGGATGGTTGGGACACCAATAGGCGATTATGGATGGCTTTCATTTGCATGGTGTATCGGTATAATAGTGATTGCAATGCCTGTGGCAACGTGGTTGTTCAAGAGACAGACGTTGAGATAAAAAGGAAGCAGACTACAGGACATCTTTAATTTTAAAATCTAAACTCATATAATAAGGGGGGCGTCTGTGCCATACGCATTCTCAAATGTGCATATGACAAAAAAGAAACTAAAGTAATTAGACTCAACTCGTGAAATTCAGTAATGAAAAATGGATTACAGGCATTCATCCACCACGATAATCATAAGGAGATGAAATCACCTTTATCAATCTCTATACCCAAGTTATGACAAATATATCAAACTGTCAATGAAGTAAGTATTTAAGCGGATTAATCAATATATAATATTATGGAATTGAGGAAAGAATTATCCATTAATGAAATAAAATTTGTGTCTGGAAAAATTTCTACATCAACTCTTGTAAATTTAATTCCCCATCTAGGCAATGGGTTGAATAAAAATTGCAAATAACAAAATTATTGTTACCACAATATGAATCTAATAACTGTGGTAACATTCCGAACTATGTGGGACTTCAAGTAGATCATGAGATTCAAGATCAGACAACTAATTTAAAAATATGTTACAACTACTTTTCATTAAATTCAAAACAGAAAACGGATTCTCAAGTAGATGATGAGAAGCTTACGATATCTATCAATGATGTTCGTAACAATGATAAGAAAATTCTATCGTTGTTACAAAAAGAAATGTGGTCAATATATTCATTTAAAGCTCTCGAGAGAAAACTCGAGATTCATCAACAAAGCCTATCAAGGGCTTTAAAAAGACTTTTGGACTTGAACCTAATTGAGAAAACATCATCAGGGTACAAGTTGGTTGAAAGAAATGTGCACAACTCCAATCCAATATTAGAAGATAATTTTTTAAATGAAGAGATAGAAATAGATAAATCAAAAAAAAATAGAAAATATAAACAATTAATCCAAATCTATATGCCTGTAAAGGGTAACATCGAACTCATAGTGGATCATTTAACCGGGAAATGGTTTGGCAATTTAAGATGGTTCGGCTTGATAAAAAAAGAAACAGGTTTTAGACTTCAATGGATAGTAGTAGATAAACACAGCAACAATAAAATATTTCAGATTAATGTTAGCATTTTATCAGAATACATTATTGTAGAGTCCGATGCCGTTACTGATAGTGAGAAGGTTGAAGCCATGCATCATTCAAATAGGATAATTGAGGAATTAATAAAAATTCTACAAGAGAACTTACATGAAGAATTTATACCAGAAAAGGAATATACTCCTATTTACGCTAATGATATAAAATTTTCGCACAATAGAAATAATTGATGAAATATCAAACTCATTCTGTTTAATTTTCATATAAACAGGTAAATGAGGCTGGGTCATAATTCCTAACAAATATAGCTGGTCTTATAGTGTATCATATT